>CBFDEE010000174.1:0-6075 GCA_965603745.1 uncultured Bacteroides sp.
GCTAAGATGATGGAAGACAATGGGCTATCGGTGGAAGATATTATCAGTGGACTGAAACGGATCACAAAAAAGGAAGTCGGCATGGTCCTGGATAAGGATAAAAGTACTCCGGCCCCCTCCCGGCCCGGGGAAGCCAGCAGGGAAGAGAAGCGCCAGAAGATGAGCCGCCTCCGCAGGAAACTCAGTGAACGCCTGGTTACCGTTAAGAATGAGACGGCCATGCTTACCACGTTTAACGAGTGTGATATGAGCGAAGTGATCGGACTGCGCAAGAAATTCCAGCCTGCTTTTGTGGAAAAGCATGGTGTCAAACTCGGTTTCATGTCCTTTTTCGTCAAGGCGGTGACCGAAGCATTGAATGTATTCCCCAGTGTCAATTCGAGGATCGATGGCGAGGAAATGGTGACACCCGGGTACTGCGATATTGGTATTGCCGTTCAGACCGACAAGGGACTGATGGTCCCGGTGATAAGAAATGCCGAAGTCATGAGCCTGGCAGGTATTGAGGCTGCCATCCTCGACCTTGCAGGAAAGGCGAGGGCAGCAAGGATAAGCCTGGAGGACATGAGCGGGGGCAGTTTTACCATAACCAACGGGGGTGTTTTCGGTTCAATGTTGTCTACACCCCTTATTAATCCCCCGCAATCCGCCATCCTGGGAATGCATAATATCCGGGAAAGGCCGGTGGCCGTCGACGGCCGGGTTGAAATAAGACCTATGATGTACATCGCGCTCTCATATGACCACAGGCTGATCGACGGAAGGGATTCCGTCAGTTTTCTTGTTAAGGTCAAAGAATTGATTGAAAACCCGGTTCACATGATGTTTGGAGGTACCGATCCGGAAAAACTTTTACTTGAACTCTGAGTTAATAAGGTAAGCCTTTATGCCCCCAACCTGTCATTATTATTTTCCACCTGAGGACCGGCCCAGATTTATGCTGAACCGGGATTTTAACAGGGTATTCAAGAATGAGGATCCCCTCAGTTTCCACCGTGGGATCAGGAAATATGAACCGACCCCGTTAATCAGTCTGTCAAAATTGGCTAAAAGCCTGGGAATAAAGGAATTATTCCTTAAGGATGAGGCCGTTCGATTCAGACAGAACACCTTTAAGATACTGGGGGCTTCCTATGCTGTTCATAAATACCTTGAGTCCAATCCAGGTAAACACACTTTCTGTACTGCAACGGACGGAAACCATGGCAGGTCGCTTGCCTGGGCAGCAAGGCGTCAGAAGCAGAAAGCTGTCATTTTTGTCCCCAAAAACACTGCTGTGGCAAGGATTAAAAACATAAGAAAGCTGAGAGCAAAAGTGATCATCGTCAATGGGGATTACGATGCTACTGTATTCCGGGCCAGGGCAGCCGCCAGGAAGTACGGATACGTTCTCATCCAGGATAATTCATGGGAAGGTTATACGGAGATCCCTGCCTTGATTGCCGCCGGTTATAAGACCATGCTGTCGGAGCTTGATGATCTCCTGCATACAAAAAAAGATCCTGGCTTTGACTTTGTCTTTCTCCAGTCAGGCGTGGGAACCTGGGCATCGTCGGTGGTGGCTTATTACCGGAACAGGTATCCCCGGTGCATGCCCAAATTCATTACGGTAGAACCGGTTGAATCGGATTCTCTGCTTGCCTCAGCTAAAGCCGGTTCACTGATCCGTACTGCCGGCAAACAAGAAACCGTAATGGCCGGATTAAACTGCGGCACAGCATCATTGCAGGCATGGGAGGTCCTGGGAAAGGGAGTCGATCTGTTCCTGGCGATCCCCGATGATTACGCGATTAAGGCTATGCAATACCTTTACTTTCCCTTTAAGAACGATACACAGGTCTTCGCTGGTGAATCGGGTGCTGCGGGACTCGGGGGATTACTGGCACTGACAAATGAGGAATCCCTCGAAGAAATAAGGGAAAGGATCGGGCTGGGCGAAGAATCCAGGGTCCTGGTATTTAACACAGAAGGGGTTACTGATCCGGAAAGTTTTGATGATCTGATAGGCAGGGAAGTAGAGGTTTAGACCCGTTCAGACACGATCCCGGGCTTCTTCGGACAAAGCATTTCTGAAGACAGCCAGCAGTTTTTCCTCCTCCCTCTCCCAGCATAAGTCCTGCGCTGCCTTACGAAGGTTCTTTTTCCATTCCATCTTTGATTCATCCGAATCCATCATTTGCCTGATCTGATCCGCCAGCTTCACAGGTTCCGGATCCTGCTGCACCTGGCCTATGCCATATTCCTCGACGATCTTTCGCATTTCCTGCAGATCAGATACAAGCACCGGGATCCCTGCCTGGATATAGTCGAACAGTTTATTCGGCAGGGCAAAACGGTAGTTCAGTCCCAGGTCCTCCTCCAGTGATATTCCCAGGGAAGCCTGCCTGGTATATTCTTTCAGGTCCTGGAAAGGGATCCTGCCCATAAAATCCACCCTGTCATCAACATTCAATTCTTTTACGAGGCTCTTTAAGTTTTTAGTTATATCACCATCTCCAAATATCTGAAGCTTAAACATTTCCAGATGTTGCATGGCTGCGATCATATTTTCCAGTCCCCTGCCAGCATTCAGGGATCCCTGGTAAATAATGATTCTCCTGGGACCGTAATCCAGCTGATCAGGCCACCGGGCTTCCTTTCTTTCGTTAAGGGGAAGGTTCCTGATCACTTCCATCCTGATCCCGTAAGCCTTATAATAGGCATCGGCAACAGAATCGCTCACGGTATAAGCATATTTCAGTCCGGGCAATATCCTTTTCTCCATTGCACGCCATACCTTCCTGGTGAAATCCCGTCCAATCAATTCCGGCACTTCCGTGAAATATTCATGGCTGTCATATACAAGCGGCAACCTTCTGACACGGCTGGCCAGGAAACATGCAGGAAGGGTATCGAGATCATTAGAAACTAACAGGTCTGCCCTGCGGAAGAGAAGAGTCAGTAACAGGCGGAAATTATAACATGCGTAGAACAGGGGTCCTTTGCGAAATAGAAGTCGCATGCGCCGGACCCGATAAGGTCTTTTCCCGGGATCCTGGCTCAGGGGTAATTTCCGGCCGATCACCACGACATCTGCCCCCTCCCCGGCAAGCGTGCCTGCGGTCCTGTGAACCCGGTGGTCAGCCACCAGGTCATTGGTCACCGAGATTATGATCCGTTTGCCATTCATGGAAGGGTGTTTATGTCAGCCTGAGGAGCATTTACGTCCGCCTATTAAACATAAGGATAAAATACATTAACGCAAAAACCGGTCGTAAATATTGTCCGGGATTTCACCAATCTGCTATCCACTGAATCACTATCTGCAGACCGGTTCCCACCTGCCCGGTATAAACTTTTAATTATATTTACATCATGCCAGAAATCCTTCAGAACCATTCGCTCCGGGAGCTCAACAGTTTCCATTTTGATGTTTATGCGGATCATTTCTGCGAATGCAGCAGTATAAAGGATATCAGGGAAGTTCTGGCCACATCCCTGTACCGGGATGGGAAGGCACTCATCCTTGGTGAGGGGAGCAATATCCTGTTTGCAGGTGATTACCGGGGACTCGTGATCCGGCCCATGATACTTGGCCGGGAGATCGCCCGGGAGGACCGAGATTCGGTGTGGATCAGGGCCGGGGCCGGGGAGAACTGGGATGAATTCGTTGCCTGGACCACAGCATGGGGATACGGTGGTATTGAAAACCTTTCCCTGATCCCCGGATCAGTCGGCTCCGCTCCCATTCAAAACATAGGTGCCTACGGCGCAGAGATCCGTGAAACAGTTGAAGAGGTTTCGGCCATCGATGTAACGGACGGAAAGGATCTCACCTTTACCAGCGAGGCATGCCGCTTCGGATATCGCGACAGCATTTTCAAACAGGAATGGAAAGGCAGGTGTATTATATCCTCTGTTACTTTCCGCCTTTCCAAGAAACCAGCCCTGAACCTGAGCTATGATTTGGTTGCCGGAAAACTTGAATCGATGAAAAGAAAGGATGTGGAGGCAGTACGGCAGGTCATCATTGAGATCCGGAGATCAAAACTGCCTGATCCCGAAAAGCTCGGAAATGCAGGAAGTTTCTTCAAGAATCCAGTAGTGCCCGGCGACCAGTACCGGGACATACTGGCAGATCATCCTGATATGCCCTCCTACCCGGCTGCAGGCAAATCCAGAAAAATCCCTGCAGCCTGGCTCATCGAACAATGCGGATGGAAAGGAAAACGGCATGGCGATGCAGGATGCTATGAGAAACAGCCCCTTGTCCTGGTTAACTACGGTTCTTCCACCGGAAGGGAAATACTCGAACTTTCTGCCATGATCGAGAAAGATGTTAACGATCGCTTCGGTGTCAGTCTTGAGAAGGAGATAAATGTAATTGAATAAGCTATTCGGAGTTGTAACAGTTCTGTCCGGCAGATAGCCCGTTCCAGGATTTGATCAGGATTTACTTGCTTAGGGTTGAGATGGTTTTGAAGGCTGCCTCAAGGATTTCTTCAGCTGTATCCCTGTCCCCGGCCTCTGCATATGTCCTCAGCAGGGGTTCTGTTCCTGAAGCCCGTATCATGAGCCATTCGTCTTCGCTGAAAAAGAATTTTATGCCGTCGAGTGCCTCTGCACGTATTACACTGAAACGGCCGAACGATTCAATATCCCCTTTGTAGCAGATATCCATGATCTTGCCGCGCTTTTCTTTGGGGATCGGTATATCCCTTCTCAGGCACTGGAACTTACCGGTGATTTCATATATTTCCTTAAGGATGTCATCAAGAGATTTACCTGTTTCAGCCATAAACTGAAGGATTATCAGTCCCATCCAGATACCGTCCCGCTCCGGCAGGTACCCGCTGACAGAGATCCCGCCTGATTCTTCCCCTCCGACAAGGACATCCTCCGACAGCATGACCCGGCATATGTCCTTGAAACCGATGGGGACACGCTGTACCTCCAGGTCGTAATGCCGGCTGAGTTTTTCCACCTTTACCGTAGAAGAGAATCCGGTTACGACCTTCCCGTCCATTTTCCTGTAATGGGCCAGGTAATGGATAAGGATCAGGATTATGGTATGGGAATCAATGTATTGCCCACCGCTGTTTACCAGCGCTATCCGGTCCCCATCCCCGTCCACGGCCAAAGCTACATCCAGTTCCTTCGTCGAATTCATGTATCCGATCAGTTCCTGCAGGTTTTTTTCCAGGGGTTCGGGAGGAATATGCCCGAATGTCGGATCCGGCTCGCAGTGGAAAAAATGCGCATCGGGCAGCAATTTCCTGATTACCTTCTGTGAACTGCCGAACATAGCCTCAAAGCCCGTTTTGATTCCGGCATTCCGGATACTGTCCAGATCTTCGGATATTAAGTCTTCTATGTTCTTTAATTCATCCGTCAGTAGCGGTCCCCCATAAGCTCCCATGAGTTTGTAGCCGCTGTATGTGTAATCATTATGGCTGGCCGTGATCACGATCCCAAGGCTTGCCTTCCACTCCCTTACGGCCAGGCTGACCATGGGAGTAGTCACAAAATCATCGGAGATCATAACCTTTATTCCTTTGGAAGCCAGCACCTTGGCAGTAGTATCGGCAAAGAGTTTTCCCTGGAACCGTGTATCATATCCCACGATAACCAGGGGATCCTGGAACTTGTTGAGAAGCCATACAGACGCAGCACCTGTAATCTTAGCCACATTGGCCACCGTAAACTGGTTCGCGATCACACCTCTCCAACCGTCCGTACCGAACTTTATCCTGTCCATTTTACAAGAAAGTGGGTTAGTTACAACAATTTACGGTTTTTTTGCCGATTAGTTGAAAATTTTCCGTCGGTTCAAGGCATTCTGGTATGAACGGGCATTTTCGTTATGTTGAGCGAGTGTGGAAGCAAAGTTATGATAGCCCGAAAAATCCTCCCTTGCACAGAAATAAAGGTAATTGTGCCGTTCGTAACCGAGTACGGCATCAATGGCTGAGATGGAAGGAATAACGATGGGACCGGGCGGGAGTCCCCCGTGACGATATGTATTATATGGTGATTCAATCAGAAGGTGTTTCTTCAGCACCCTTGTCATGTTCATGTCGCCGGCCGCATATCTAA
>CBFDEE010000175.1:0-6074 GCA_965603745.1 uncultured Bacteroides sp.
TAGTCCCATCCTAAAAGTTCCAAACCTTTTCAAAACAGAAAAAGGAGGCGTGTTCGCCTCCTTTTACCACTAAACCTAAAACCTATTACTATGAATTGAATCTGAAAAATGAAAGTGTTTAATCCCTGATTGGTAGTTTCTTATAATATATACGTCAGACTTAAAAATAGGTTTGAAGTTTAACGTAATATTTACTTGATTTCATCAATTTTTTCAAGCTGTTCGTCCCTGTTCTGCCTTTCCTCCATCTTTTTCCGGATTGTTTCCAGCTTGTCTTCGTATTTTCTCCGGTCAACCTGCTCAAGTTTTCTGATCCTCATAACACTCCGGTCACGTCCTTCAGCAGCACTTTTCAGGCCGGGCTCAACGTAATCAACGTACGCGAAGAAAGTGTTCATGTCATTGGGGACCAGCACGTGGGTTTCGATCCATGCTACATCCTCCTCGGCAAGCCAGTAGTTATGATGATACTCTTCCCATACGTCAACATAATAGCGCTGTGAGTTGAGGTTGCTGAATACGGTTTCTCCGTACTGGTTCGTGAATCCTTCAACCAGGGGATTATACTCGTCATTCCAGTCCGCCAGGGAATTGTAAAGAAGTACACTGGCATCCTGGACCGGGTATTCATCGTAATACTCGAGTACGATCACTTCAAGGCTGGTCGGAAAAAGTACATCTACCGTGGCCCATGCCTTGTCAACCCAGTGCTGCCCGTTATAGGCAAAAAGGGTAACGGTATAGCTGCCCTCCATCGTATAGATGTGGCTGGCATCATAGGAATTCGTCCTGGTGCCGTCGCCGAAGTCCCATTCAAAGTAATCGGCATCGTATGAATTATTGGTGAAATATACTGCTTCACCAACATCGACAACATTCCGTGACACGAAAAAGTCTGCGACAGGATCCCTGCTGCAGCTTGCCATGATCAGCGGAACAACTAATATTAAATATGCTAATTTTTTCATGACTTTTCAGATTATCGGTTTCTTACCCTTTAAAATCCAAAATCTGTGCCAAAACAGTGTTTTCCGGTCGAAATCGGTCCAAGTTCAGGCATGGAATCCCCGTTTGGAATCCCCGGCAGTTAAGGGATACATGAATTTCCAGGAAAACCGTTAAAAAATGCCGGAATTACGGGAGAAAACAGGGAATTACCCTGCAAAGAACACCGGGCAATTACATGATCAGGGTGGTGAAGCGGAACCGAATCCTAAAGGTTTTCCTCTACGAAACCGGTCATTCTCTCCCGGAGGTGAATGGCTGCCCCATGCCTTACACCATGGGCCTGGTCCGGGTAAAACAGCATTTCAAACCTGCACCCGGCACGGATCAGGGCATCGGCAAAATCCACCGAATTCTGGAAATGGACATTGTCGTCAGACATGCCATGCACGAGCAGAAGCTTGCCCCGCAGGCTGTCGGCATAGTGGATCGGCGAATTCAGGTCATAACCGTCCGGGTTTTCCTGCGGCGTGCGCATAAAGCGCTCCGTATAAATGGTATCGTAATACCTCCAGCTGGTCACCGGGTAAAGGACTATGCCCAGTTTGAAAACGTCTGCCCCGCGGGTCAGGCAGAGGGCGCTCATATATCCCCCATAACTTCCACCCCATATGCCGATCCTCGAGGCGTCTATCCAGGGAAGTGAGCCCAGGTATTTCGCGGCCCCTACCTGGTCCTCCAGTTCCAGCTTGCCCAGCTGCATGTACGTTGATTTGCGGAAGGCCTCCCCTCTCCCGTCGGTGCCCCGGTTATCCACACACACGATCACATAACCCTTTTCAAGCATCAGGTAATGCCAGACGTTTGTACGCCATTCATCCCTGACACTCTGGGATTCAGGTCCCCCGTAAACATACATGATTAAAGGGTAGTCGCCGTCTTCCCGGAATCCCTTGGGCTTGTACATGTATGCATTGAGTTCTACTCCACCGACCGGTATGGTAAGTAGTTCCTTTTCAGGAAGCCCGTAGTCCTCTGCAGCCTGTTTCAGCGCAGCATTATCCTCCAGTACCTTCAACAGCTTTCCCCGTGAATTATGCAGGGTAATGTACTTCGGCGCAGTGCTTGAACTGTGAGTATGTATGTAATAGTCAAAGGTTATACTGAATTCGGCCGTGTTCCAGCCGGGACTCCCGGAAATTTTCTTCTTGCCGCTGCCATCCAGCCCAATACCCCAGACATTCGAACGCACCGATGAGCCTTCATATGAAGTATAATACAGTCGTTCCCGCTTTTCATCATAACCCAGGAAATCGATCACATCCCATTCCCCCGATGTAAGGGCTCCTATCTCCTTTCCATCCATATCATACAGGTAAAAATGATGGAATCCGCTTTTCTCCGACTGGTAGAGGAAGCGCTTACCATCACCGAGGAATACCACTGTTTCGTCAACAGCTTCCCGTATATAATAATCATTGCTCTCCGACAGGATCACCCTGCTCTCCCCTGTTTTCCCGTCCGCCAGAAGGATATCCAGTTTATTCTGAAGCCGGTTGAGCCGCATTATGCAAAGCTCGCCCGGCCGGCCGGTCCACTTGATCCTGGGAATATACTGGTCGGTTTCCATACCGGTATCCATCTCAACATCCACGCCGCTTGCAAGGTCGACAACCCGTATGCTTACGATGGAATTCTCCTCCCCGGCTTTCGGGTATTTGTAGGTATACCACTCCGGGTACAGCTCTCCGTACTTAGCCATCCTGAATTCCCTGACCCGGGATTCATCCGACCTGAAATAGGCGATCATGCGGCTGTCGGGGGACCAGGCATAGCCTTTTGAAAAGGCAAATTCCTCTTCGTACACCCAGTCCGGCGCTCCGTTGATGATCCTGTTTCGCTCCCCGTCAAACGTCAGCTGCCTCTCGGTCCCCCGCTCCAGGTCAAAAACATACAGATTATTCTCCCGTACCCAAGCGACCTTCCTCCCGTCCGGAGAAAACGATGCAAGCTGCTGCTTTCCCGAATCAGAAAGGAAAGTAACCGATCCGTCCCTGAGGTCAACCATATAATAATCCGCCCGGTAACTGTGCCTGTAGATCCTTTCCTTGTCTACGGCCACCAGGATCCTGCTGTCGTCGTGGCTGAATTCATATTCATCCAGGGTTCCTCCGCCGGGACGCCCAAGCTGCTCAACCCGGAACAGCATATCCGCAAAATCACCGGTGCTGTAGCTGTACTTCAGGATCATATTGCCGTTCATCAGGGTGTAATGTTCACCGTCCTTCATGGACCGCAGGCCGCTTACATCCGATTCCGCAAAAACCTGCTCCCTGTATACAGCATCGAAGGTAATTTCACGTCCGGGTCCCTGGCCAAATGCCGGAAACAATGGCAGCAGGAACAGGAGTTGCAGGATTATCTTTCTGTTGTTCTTCATAAGGAATGATTATATCTGGCAACAAATAGCCGTTTCCCCCTGTAAATGTAGCCTTTTATCGGCCCGTGTGACAATGACATTTGGCAGTTTATGTCTTTGGATTTATCTCATTATAACTATCTTTGCATACTTTCAGAAACGACAAACGATTCCAGAAGCATGATCAGTATTACATTTCCGGATAATTCTGTAAAGGAATTCAAGGAGGGGATTACAGGATATGATATCGCCGAGAGCATTTCGCCCAGGCTTGCAAAAGAGGTCCTGTCCATAACCGTGAACGGGGAATTATGGGACCTGACAAGGCCCATCCGGGATGATGCGGACATCCTGCTCCATAAATGGGATGATGAGGATGGGAAGCATGCCTTCTGGCATTCCTCGGCCCACCTGATGGCAGAAGCCATAGAAACCCTGTTCCCGGGAACGAAATTCGGGATAGGGCCGGCCATCGAACAGGGATTCTACTATGATGTGGATCTCCCGGGGGAAAAGGTCCTCACGGATGCGGACCTGCCGAAGATCGAGCAGAAAATGAAGGAACTGGCCGCGGCCACCGGGGAATACAAACGCCGGGAGGTAAGCAAGAAGGAAGCACTGGACTTCTTTGGCAAGAAGGGCGACGAGTACAAGCTCGAGCTGATCGATGAACTGGAAGACGGATCCATCATCTTCTACGAATCGGGAAGTTTCACAGACCTTTGCAGGGGACCGCATCTTCCAGATACAAGCAAGATCAAGGCAATAAAACTCACCAGCCTTGCCGGTGCCTACTGGCGGGGGGATATCAAGCGCAAGCAGCTTACACGTGTTTACGGCATCACCTTCCCGAAGCAGAACCAGCTTGACGAGTACCTCGAGCTGATGGAAAAAGCAAAAGAGCGGGATCACCGCAAGGTCGGAAAGGAACTCGAACTGTTTACTTTTTCCCAGAAAGTCGGCCAGGGATTGCCTCTCTGGCTTCCGAAAGGAGCCATCCTGCGTGAAAGGCTGGAGCAGTTCCTGAAGAAGGTACAGGTACAGTACGGTTATGAGCCGGTGCTGACCCCTCACATAGGGCAAAAAGAGCTGTATATGGCTTCGGGACACTGGGATAAGTACGGGCAGGATTCATTCAGGCCCATCTCCACTCCCATCGAGGGGGAGGAATTCATGCTGAAGCCGATGAACTGTCCCCACCACTGCGAGATCTACAGGAGCAAACCTCACTCCTACAAGGAACTCCCCGTAAGGTACGCGGAATTCGGCACAGTATACCGTTACGAGCAGAGCGGGGAACTGCACGGTCTGACAAGAGTGCGGGGCTTCACGCAGGACGATGCGCATATTTTCTGCCGGCCGGACCAGCTGAAGGAGGAATTCATCAAGGTCATTGATATAATACTCTATATCTTCAAGTCCCTGGATTTTAACGACTATATCGCCCAGATCTCCCTGCGTGATCCGGAAGACAAGGAGAAATACATGGGCTCCGACGAGAACTGGGAAAAATCGGAAAAGGCCATCATTGAAGCTACCCGGGAAAAGGGACTGGATGCCATTACCGAGATCGGGGAAGCAGCCTTTTACGGTCCCAAGCTGGATTTCATGGTACGGGACGCGCTAGGGCGGAAATGGCAGCTCGGAACCATACAGGTCGATTACAACCTGCCGGAACGGTTTGACCTGGAGTATATCGGGGCAGACAATCAGAAACACCGGCCGGTCATGATCCACCGGGCTCCCTTCGGATCCATGGAACGATTCGTGGCCGTCCTGATCGAGCATTCCGGGGGTAAATTTCCCTTGTGGCTGACGCCCAACCAGGTAGTAATAATCCCCGTAAGTGAAAAATTCAACGATTACGCCGAAAAAGTTTTAAAATATCTAAATAATTACGATATTCGCACTCTGATTGACGAGAGGAGTGAAAAAGTAGGTAAAAAGATCAGAGACAATGAGTTAAAGAAGATCCCATACCTGCTTGTAGTAGGTGAAAAAGAGAAAAATTCCGACTCGGTTGCCGTCAGAAGGCAGGGTGAAGGAGACAAAGGAGTGATGAAACTGAAGGAATTTGCCGAAATGATCGTCAGTGAGACTGATGAACAATTAAGAAAAGCAGACTGATTTTTAATTAATCAAGGAGGACCAGAAAATAGCAGGACCACATCCCAGACATCGTAATTTCAGGCCGAGGGAAAGACAGCCTCAGCACAGGATCAACGAGAGGATCACCGCAGCCCGGGTCAGGGTGGTTGGTGACAACATAGATAACCCGGGTGTTTTCAGCATCAGGGAAGCCCTTGAGATGGCTGATCAGTTTGAACTGGATCTGGTTGAGATTTCCCCCAATGCAGATCCTCCTGTTTGTAAAGTAATTGATTATCAGAAGTTCCTCTACCAGCAGAAGAAGAAGCAGAAGGAACTTAAAGCAAAAGCAGTTAAGATCGTCGTTAAGGAACTGAGGTTCGGTCCCAATACAGACGATCACGATTATAACTTCAAGCTGAAACATGCTCAGAAGTTTTTAGAAGACGGTGCGAAAGTAAAGGCCTTCGTTTTTTTCAAGGGCCGTTCAATCATTTATTCCGAGAAGGGGGAAATACTCCTCCTGAGGTTTGCACAGGATCTGGAGGAACTGGGTAAGGTTGAACAAATGCCGAAACTGGAAGGGAAACGGATGACGATGCTGCTGGCGCCGAAAGTGACG
>CBFDEE010000176.1:0-6057 GCA_965603745.1 uncultured Bacteroides sp.
TACTTGTTAAACACCATAATGTCGGCCATATTATGCATTGGATTGATCGAAAGCATAGGAACCTTCACCTCTTTCAAGGCCGGAACACAGTCTTCGTTTTCCCATCTGAAGTTTTCAAGCAACATATCTCTCCATCCTGTCTGGTCCCTGTCAAGCATGGCTTTTACCTTTTCAACCGATTCCTCGGGATTATTAACAACAAATCCCAGCGCTACAGCTTTCTCAGGAGTTGGGTTGTGAATCAAATCCATCATTATACTGTCCATCATATGGATCACGGGTGGGGGGTACTGAGTCTCAGGATTGGTTATTGCATCCGCCAGTATAAGTCCTGCCACCTGATCAGGAATGATCTTATTGGCTTCAAGGATTGCCGGACCGCCCATTGAAAATCCGACAAGTATTACTTTTTTGAGTTTCAGAGCTTTGACTACTGCTGCAATATCCTCTCCAAATGAGGACATTTTCCATTCTGACCTGTTATTGCCGGATTCTCCGTGACCGGCCAGGTCAACTGCAACGACCTGGTACTTTTCTGCAAGAACAGGTACCTGCAAATCCCAGATTGTTTTATTATTGGTCCATCCGTGAACCAATAGAATGGCTGTTTCTCCGGCACCTGTATTACTGAAGCTGATTTTAACCCCGTCGGCTGAGGTAGCTTCAGTAGCAGGCTGACTTGTGCAACCATTATTAAATAATAAAAATACACTGAGAAGGCTGAGAATGAAGAAATTTTTGTGTTTCATGATAACCTCCAGGTTTTGGTTAAGAGTTTGTAAAATTCTGACAATTAAATAATTAAAATTAAGTATAAGTTCTGTTAAAGTCAATACCTCTTTCTACAACCTGACAGAACTCATCCTATTTTTTAACTTTGGGATAATCAAACTGCAATGGAGGATAAGCGTAAATTCTATCACAGCCTGGTGTTCCCGGCCTTTTTCCTGTTGCTGATCTGGATGATCAAAATAACGGAATGGGCCCTGGGACTTAGTTTTGCGCACATGGGACTGTTCCCCCTGAAAGCGGAGGGCTTAATGGGGATACTGTTCTCCCCGCTGATCCACGCGGACTTCAAACACCTGTTTGACAATTCCATTCCTCTGTTTTTCCTCAGCGTAGCCATATTCTATTTTTACAGGCCGGTGGCCTACCGGGTATTCTTCCTGGTCTGGCTTATATCGGGGATCATCGTATGGCTGACGGCACGGCCGGCTTACCATATCGGTGCCAGCGGACTGGTTTACGGATTCGCCGCATTTATCTTTTTCAGCGGTGTTATCCGAAACAACATCCACCTGCTGGCCATCTCCCTGCTGGTTGTTTTTCTTTACGGGGGACTGATATGGGGGATCTTCCCGTATGATTTCAAGATATCCTGGGAATCGCATCTTGTCGGGGGACTGACCGGCCTGGCTATGGCCTTTTTCTACCGCTCCTACGGTCCCCCCTCAACAAAAAAGGTCTGGGAAGAAGACGAAGAGGAACAAGAGGGCCCACCCGAAGACGAATGGCCCGAATACACCGGCGACCACACCTGATCATACCGGCGACTATGATTCGTCACCATGACAAACTCAACCGGCACCAGGCCGGCTTTCATCTGCGGACCCGAAGCAACCTTATCCACCTTTTCCCCGTCCTGTTAATAACCCACCTGTCAAATCCACCCTTTTTCGCGTATATTGGTAGTTTTCATGCATATTAGACAATGCTGTTAAAAGTACATCCGGAAAATCCCAGCCAGAGGCAGATACTGAAAGCATGCGAGGTGCTTCAGAATGGAGGCGTACTGGTCTACCCGACCGATACGGTATATGCGCTCGGATGCGATATATACAGCAATAAGGCGGTAGATCGGATCGCCAGGCTGAAAGGGATCAAGCTGAGCAAGGCGGATTTTTCATTTATTTTCTCAGATCTCAGCCAGCTTTCAGATTATACCCGCCTGGTCAGCAATTCAGTATTCAAAATGATGAAAGCCTACCTCCCGGGGCCCTACACCTTCATACTGCCCGCCAGGAACAATGTCCCGCGGATCTTCCACAGCAGGAAAAAAACCATCGGTATCAGGATCCCCGAAAACAGGATCCCCATCGAGATCGTCCGGGAACTGGGGCACCCGATCATGACCACATCGGTCCACGATGAAGATGAACTGATAGAGTATACCACGGACCCTGACCTGATCTGGGAAAAATTCAAAGACCTGGTCGATGCGGTAATAGACGGGGGTTACGGGAATAACGAACCCTCAACTGTTATCGACTGCACAAACCATGAACCCGTAGTTCTCCGCCAGGGGATCGGAACGGTTGATTGAAAATACCTGATTAAGCCACGAGAATCACCAAATGTTCTCCAGGCATTCCCCATGCCGGTGGAAGCCAGCGCACTTACCCTGAAATATGAACTGCATGGGCAATGGTACGAGGCAAGCTTTGCTGCCAAAGAACAGGACAGTCTTACAGGTGGAGGCGCAACAGGGCTGGATTATTACCTGTTGAACTCTTCAACAACCCAGGCAGACAGTATCAAGGAGGCTATCATTGGTGCCAGCCTCCATTACCGGGTGATAAGTCCATTTACAAGCTTCCAGGGAAGTATAGCCGTTGAATACGGTGGCGGCCGGAATGATTATTCCGGGACCGGTATGGTTTCGAGCATAGAAGACCTTGAATTTGATCAGGCAGAAGGAATGCAAAATCAAGTACTCATGGTTGCGAGGAATTATCCGAATCCCTTTTCACACTCCACCTCAATCTGCTTCCAGGTTTCGGCAGACATTAATGAGCCTGCAATAATCCGTATCTACGATGCACTGGGACGCCTGGTAGCTGAATATTATGTACAGGTAGAAGGTGCAGGGGAGTATGAATTGTCCTGGAATCCGGCAGTAACAATCCCGGATTTACCGGCAGGTGTGTATGCCTATACCATAAGCTTAAAGGGGGAAATCCTCAATGGAAGAATGGTATATAAGATCCATTAGTATCTGATTGGACTATAATATTCCTCCTGTCAGTTGATGATTAAGCTGATGAAATCCGGGACTACTTCTTCCAGAAACCCGGTGAAAAGAGGATCAGTACCGTAAACAGTTCCAGCCGCCCTATAAGCATCAGGAATGACAGGAACCACTTTCCGAATCCGGGTATATGCGCATAGTTTTCAACAGGTCCCACAAGCCCGATCCCCGGTCCGATGTTTCCAAGGGTGGCAGCCACGGATCCGAACGAGGTTCCCAGGTCATACCCCATTGTCGCCATCACGATGACGCCAATGATCACTGTGATGATGTAAAAAGAGACAAAGGCGAAGACATTGTTAAGTATGTCCGGTGCCACGGCATTTTTATTGAAGCGGACAGGAATTACGGCATTGGGGTGGATCAGCCGTTTCAATTCCATAGCAGAATTCTTTAAAAGCAGAACGATCCTCAGGATCTTTATGCCTCCCCCGGTCGATCCCGCAGATCCCCCGAAAAACATCATCATGAACAGGATGATCCCCACAAGGGGGATCCAGGACAGGTAATCAAAGGTTACAAAACCGGTTGTGGTAACGATCGAAACCACCTGGAAAATGGAATGCCGGAACGACTCTTCACCTGTCTGTATTTCGGTGAAAGACAGGATCAGGGTCAGAAGAACGGTAAACCCGGCCAGGAAACCAACGTAATACCTGAATTCCTCATTCCTCCAGACTTTTTTGAACTTCAAATGGAGAGCGAAATAGGAAAGCGTAAAATTGGTGCCGGCCAGGAACATGAATATCACCACAACGTAATGGATAAAGGGCGAACTCCAGTGCGCCAGGCTCGCTGTTTTCGTCGAGTAACCCCCGGTGGCCATGGTGGTGAAGGAATGGCAGACCGCATCGAAAATGGTCATCCCGCCTATCCACAGAAGCAGTGTTTCGGTGAAGGTGAATATGATGTAGATGGCCCAGAGTCTTTTTGCCGTCTCCTTGATCCGGGGATGCAGTTTATCGGGTACGGGACCCGGCACCTCTGCAACGAAAAGCTGCATGCCCCCCACACCCAGCAGGGGCAGGATGGCCAGCGACATGACGATGATACCCATTCCCCCGAGCCACTGGGTCAGGCTGCGCCAGAACAGCAGACCATGAGGCAGTACCTCGATCTGATTAAGGATGCTGGCTCCCGTCGTGGTAAACCCGGATATGGTCTCGAAAAATGCATCCGTAAAGGAGGGTATTCCCCCCGAAAGGATGTAGGGGAGGGAACCGAAAAGCGAGAACAGGATCCATCCGATCGAAACGATCAGGAAACCGTCGCGTGCGCTCATGGATTTCCGGGCCTTCATGTTGATCAGCCATACGCTCCCCCCGGAGACGATGCTGATCAGTCCGCTGACCCCCAGGGGCACCAGTTCGTGGTCATGGTACAGCATGGATATGGGGATGCACAGCCACATGAAGATCCCCTCGATAAGCAGCAGCAAGCCCAGGAACTGAAATACGAGCCTGTAATTAAACATCCCGGATCTAATTAAAGAATTTATTCATCTTCTGGATGGCGGTAGGCAGGGCGAACACGACAACCTTGTCCAGCACCTTGAGTTCGGTATCCCCCTGCGCGATAAAACTGTTCTTTCCCCGGATAACGCCACCGACGATGGCATCCTTGGGGAAATTAATATTCATAAGGGCTCCCTCTGTCACCTTCGCCCCAGGTTTGACGATGAATTCCATGACCTCCGCATCTGTACCGGTCAGGCAACGGATGGATGAAACATCGTATGTATTGGTAAAGCGGAAGATCCGGCCGGCGGTTATCAGTTTCTTGTTGATGATGGAATCGATGCCCATGTTCTCGGCAAGCTTGATGTAATCCATGTTCTCAACCTCGGCTATCGTCTTTTTTACGCCCATCTGCCTGGCGAGGGAACAGGACAGGATATTTGTTTCGGAATTACCCGTAACGGCAATAAAGGCGTCCATCTTCTGAATGCCCTCCTGGGTCAGCAGGTCCATATTACTGCCATCCCCGTTGATCACCAGCGTATTCTCAAGGAAATTCGACAGCTCGTAGGCCTTCTCGCGGTCAATCTCGATGAGTTTAACATTATGGTGCTTCCCCAGCAATTTTGCCGCCCGCTTGCCAATGCGGCTTCCGCCAAGGATCATGATATTATGGATTTCGTAATGCTCCTTGCCGGCATACTTCAGGAGTTCTCCCAGTCCCGCCTGGCTCGTGATCACATATACATGGTCATTCACCTCGAAGCGGTCGCTTCCCCTGGGAATGATGGTCGCGGTATCCCGTGTGATGGCCACGGCCCGGAACTCCAGGTCTCCCTTGGGGGTTGCTTCCAGCAGGGTCTTCCCGATGATGGGGGCGTTCTCCTCCAGTTTGATCATGTACATGGTAAGCTTGCCTCTCGAAAAATCAACCAGGTCGGCCATGCCCGTCTGGTGCAGGAGTCCCACAACCTCATTGGCAGCGATCATCTCCGGGTATATCATATAATCGATCCCGAGGCTGTTAATGATCTCCTTAAAATTGTATTTCAGGTATTCCTTGTTGTCGATCCGGGCGATGGTCCTTTTTGCACCAAGTTTTTTACCGAACATGGCGGCGGTAATATTAGTCTCCTCCGATTCGGTTACGGCAATAAAAAGGTCCGCCTTGTGAATGTTTGAGTCTTTCAGAATACTGAATGAAGTGGCCGATCCGTGCATGGTCATGAGGTCATGCCTCGATCCGATCAGCCGGAGTTTCTCTTCATCAATGTCAATGAGAACGATATCGTGGTTCTCATTGCTCAGCATCTTGGCGAGATGGGAACCAACTTCACCCGCCCCTGCGATCACAATCCTCATTCTTCGAAGTAGCGTTATAATGAAAAAACAAAGTAATAGATTAAATGATATATATTCCAAAGGATTTGGCTTTTTTCTGCCCTTCCGGGGATCAGTAAGTGAAGCATCCGCTGCTTACCGTCGGGTGAAAAGGTATACCGGATTCCCTGCAGGCAGAAGCCATCCTTCGTATGTACGAGGTATAATTGCTGCCGTCTGCAACAACCA
>CBFDEE010000177.1:0-6021 GCA_965603745.1 uncultured Bacteroides sp.
ATGCAGCATTCTTTGTCGAAGGTGTATTCGCGATCACGGTCAATGACAAAGAGGAGGGATCGGGGACTGCAACCGGCGCCGAACCGCCCGATACGGTTTTCATGGACAATTACTCAATCCAGGAAGACAATCTCTTCGGGGACCTCATCGGCAGGTTAATAACGGATGATCCGGATACCTTTGATGTTCATACTTACCAGCTGACCAGCGGAACGGGCGATGATGACAATGCGGTGTTTACGATTCTGGGTAACATGCTGATGGCAGCCTTTAAATTCGATTTCGAAGACCGCTCACAGTACTCGATCAGGGTTAGGTCCACAGACCTTGGAAACAATTACATCGAGAATTCATTTGTGATTCATATAATCGACATCGATGAAACCACCGGCCAGCCCGTGCCTGGCGCCGAACCACCCGAAGCGCTTTCCCTGAATAATAACTCCATCCCGGAAAACAACCTTCTGGGTGACCTTGTTGGAAGATTAGTAACGGATGACCCGGACACCTTTGATGTTCACACATACCATCTGGTCAGCGGATCGGGCGATGATGACAATGCGGTGTTCATGATCCTGGGGGATATGCTTATGGCAGCCTTTAAGTTTGATTTCGAAGACCATGCCCAGTTATCGGTCAGGGTAAGAACCACAGACCTGGGGCACAACTTCATCGAGAATTCATTTGTGATTAATATCACCGATGTTGACGAAACGGTTGGAATTGCTGAATTGAATGATGGAGCGATCCTGGCATTCCCCAATCCTTTCAGCCATTCCACAACCATACGTTTCCCGAATCCTGCAGGTGAACCGTACAGGATGGTACTGATGGATCTTTCCGGAAAGCTTGTCAGGATGCAGGATAATATTACCTCCGGTGAATTCGTCCTTAAACGCAATGGTTTTGAGAAAGGATTATATCTCATTGAACTGACCGGGAAGCAAACCTTCCGGGGAAAGCTGGTGATTGAATAGAGCGCATATGCGAATTACGACGGGTTAGCCGGGGTGAACCGGTTGGATCGGCATGGACTGGATCAGAACGCCCGGGAGCAGGTTTACCCGGGTCTCAGTCAAACTTCATGTCCTTGATGTTGAGCTGGAGGTTGACCCGGCCCATGAATTCGTTCTGCTCGATTGAATAGCAGATATCAAATCCCTGGCCGTTGCTGACCTTCTTGTAGAGGTTGCTCATCTGGAAGGCAATGGCCGGGTATACTTTATAAGGATCTTCTTCCTGGATCAGGTTCATTTTCAGGTGATCGCCCGTCATTCCGACTATCTTCCCGGTTCCGTTGTCAACAACGTTTTCGGTCAGGAATACCGGAGCCATGTTCTCCGGGCCGAAAGGTTCAAACTGCTTCAGTATCCGGAAAAACTTCATGTCCACTTCACTGAGCGAGATCTCCGTATCTATTTCAACAACCGGTATCGTCTGATCGGGTGTTATGGTTTCAGACACGATTTCTTCGAACCTTTTCTGGAACTTGGGAATGTTTTCAATCTTAAGCGTCAGTCCCGCAGCATATTTATGTCCCCCGAAATTCTCCAGCAGATCACTGCAGGAATCCACGGCCTGGTAAAGGTCAAAGCCGAAAACAGATCTTGCGGATCCGGTAGCAAAGCCGTTCGATTCTGTCAGGATAACGGTGGGACGGTACCAGGTATCTATCAGCCTGGAAGCCACGATCCCGATCACCCCTTTATGCCAGTTCGGGTTGAAAAGAACCGTTGATTTCATTTTCTGAAGCCCGGGATCCCCGCCAATCGTATTCAATGCTTCCTGTGTAATAAGGGTGTCGATATCCCTGCGGTCCGAATTGTAATTATCTACCTGTTTCCCGATCACCTTGGCTTTTTCCTTGTCCTTTGCGATCAGGAGGCTGACTGCAGATTTGCCGGATTCCATGCGCCCGGCCGCATTAATTCTCGGACCGATCTTGAACACCACATCATCTATGCTGATTTCCTTCTCGGCTATTCCAGCGAGTTCAATAATGGCCTTCAGTCCAGTTCTCGGTGTCTTGTTCAGCTGTTTCAGGCCATAATGTGCCAGGATCCTGTTTTCCCCTTTAACCGATACAATATCAGAAGCAATGCTGACGGCTACCAGGTCGAGATACGGAATCAGATCCTCAAAAGGGATATTATTCCTTACAGCAAATCCCTGGATCAGCTTAAATCCTACTCCACAACCGGACAGCTCCTTATCCGGATAGCTGCAGTCCGTTCGCTTGGAATCAAGTACGGCTACGGCCGGAGGGATCTCCTCTCCCGGGTTATGATGATCACAGATAATGAAATCAATTCCATGATGTTTGGCGTATTTCACCTTTTCGATGGCCTTGATGCCGCAGTCCAGCGCAATGATCAGGGAAGCCCCCGTTTCACGCGCATAGTCTATTCCCGCCTGGGATACCCCGTATCCTTCATTATACCTGTCCGGGATATAAAAATCAAGAGAATCATAGATGGATTTGAAAAAATTATAGACAAGGGCGACGGATGTGGTCCCGTCGACATCATAATCACCATAAATCAGGATTTTTTCCTTGTTCTGGAGTGCGATCTGGATCCGTGAAACGGCCTCCTCCATATCCTTCATCAGGAAGGGATCATGGAGATCCGAAAGGTCGGGACGGAAAAATGACCTGGCTTCATCAAAGGTGGTAACTCCACGCTGGACAAGAAGGGTTGCCAGGGGTCTGGCAATGCCGAACTCGGAACATAGGTGGTCCAGTAGTTTCCCGTCTCCCTGGCTCTTCAGTATCCAGTTTTTCTCCATGCCTTTACGATGTAATTAATTCAACCTGGAATACTTCTGACAAGCTGTTTTTCAGCTGCTTACTGACTTCGATGATGTCCATTTCCCGACCCAGTTCCTGTTGCAGGGAGCTTACTCCCTTGTCGGTAAATCCGCAGGGGTTAATATACTGAAAATATCTCAAATCAGTATTGACATTGAAGGCAAATCCGTGCATGGTGACATACCTGCTTATGCGAACCCCTATGGCGCAGATTTTCCGTGTTTTCCCCGGCTTGTCCGTATCCATCCATACTCCCGTGGCTCCTTCCAGGCGCTCCGATCTCAGTCCGTAATGATCCATTGTCCGGATCACCGATTCCTCGAGCATCCATACATATTCCTTAACCTTAATGCCCAGGGCTTCAAGATCTATGACAGGATACCCTACAATTTGTCCAGGGCCATGATAGGTAATATCTCCTCCCCTGTCTATCCTGTAAAAACTGGCATTTATCTTTTTCAGGATATCATCCGGGATCAGGAGATTCTGGTTTTCCCCGCTCTTTCCCAGGGTGTATACATGGGGATGTTCACAGAAATAAATCACCTGGCTTTCCGGCGTGGCCGCGCCCCCGGGAGTCAGTTTCTCATTCACCACTCCTGCCAGAGTCTTCTCCTGCAAATCCCAGGCTTCCCTGTAATCGATCGTTCCAAGATCACGAAAGGATATCTTATTTATAGCGTCGCCTGGCATGTTAAGAATCAAGGTCCGGGGAGGGGATTACAGCCACAAATGTAGCGGAAAAAATTGACTATCTTTGCACAAATTTTCATGCCCCGCCTATGAGCCAGCACCAGTTATCCGAACAGGAAGAAATCAGAAGGAATTCATTAAAGGAGATTATTCAGCTGGGGATCAGACCATACCCTTCTGAGGAGTATCAGATTAACACGGTATCCACAGAGATACTTGACGGATTTGATCCGGAAAAGAAAAACTTCCAGGATGTCAGCATAGCCGGCAGGATCATGAGCCGGCGCATCATGGGGAATGCGTCTTTTGCAGAGATCCAGGACGAATCCGGCCGGATCCAGATCTATATCCGCAGGGATGATATCTGTCCCGGTGAGGATAAAACCCTCTACAACACTGTATTTAAGCGGCTCCTGGATATTGGCGATATCATCGGAGTGAAGGGATTCGTATTTAAAACCCAGGTGGGGGAAACTACCGTTCATGTAACGGAACTTACGGTTCTGGCAAAATCCCTCCGTCCACTGCCCATCGTGAAGGAAAAGGACGGCGAGGTGTACGATGCCTTTACCGATCCCGAACAGCGTTACCGGCAGCGTTATGTCGACCTGGTTGTCAATCCCCAGGTGCGGGAAATATTCGTAAAGCGTTCCAGGATCATTGAATCCATACGCGCATACCTGAATGAGCGCGGCTATCTCGAAGTGGAAACCCCTGTGCTTCAACCGATTTACGGGGGAGCTGCAGCCAGGCCTTTCACAACCTATCATAACAAACTGGAACAGACACTCTACCTGCGGATCGCCGACGAATTGTACCTGAAACGGCTGATCGTGGGCGGGTTCCCCGGGGTATTCGAATTTGCGAAAGATTTCCGGAACGAGGGAATGGACCGTTACCACAACCCGGAATTCACACAGGTAGAATTGTACGTTGCGTACAAGGATTACCGGTGGATGATGAAACTTGTCGAGCAGATGATCGAGAAGGTCACGGTGGATCTGTACAGCGATACGAAAGTACAGGTAGGCGAAAATACCATTGATTTTAAAAGTCCCTGGAAGCGTTACACCATGTTCGAGGCCATTAAGGAATTAACGGGAGTGGACATCTCAGGAATGGACGAGAGGAAACTGTACAAAACAGCAGGGGAACTGGGTGTCGAGGTGGATAAAACCATGGGAAAGGGCAAGCTCATCGATGAGATCTTCGGGGAAACCGTGGAAGGTAAACTGATCCAGCCCACCTTCATTACTGACTATCCCATCGAGATGTCTCCCCTGGCAAAAAAGCACCGGGATAAAGAGGGACTAGTGGAACGTTTCGAAGCCATCGTAAACGGAAAAGAGCTCTGCAATGCATTTTCCGAACTGAACGATCCCATCGACCAGCGGGAACGCTTCGAGGAACAGGTCAGGCTCGGGAAACGCGGGGACGAGGAAGCCATGGTCCTGGATGAGGATTTCCTGCGGGCGCTCGAATACGGGATGCCGCCTACAGCGGGACTTGGAATCGGAATTGACCGCCTGGTGATGACCCTGACTAATTCTCCTTCCATCCAGGACGTTATTTTCTTCCCGCAGATGCGGCAGGAAGTTCAGAAACCCGGTACGGAAAGCCCGGCTGAAGATTATACGGCACTGGGTATCCCTGAAGAGTGGGTGGAGCCATTGCGGAAACTCGGGTATACATCGATAGAGAAATTGAAGGAAGTGGAAAAACCGGGAAAACTCGCCAATGATTTGAATGGTTATAAGAAAAAGAACAAGTTAGACCTGCCTGGACTCAGTCCGGAGACCGTTGCTGAATGGCTGGCCAGTTGATACGTGCCCGGACCCCTGCCCTGTCACGATCAGGGAATATTAGTTAATTTTAACAATATGAGAATTTTAGGAAACATTATATGGTTGCTTTTTGGAGGCATTTTTATAGCCATCGAGTACCTGTTGGCAAGTTTAATCCTTATTCTCACAATTATCGGGATCCCATTCGGGATACAAACCCTGAAGCTGGCAGGCCTGGCTCTCTGGCCTTTTGGTAAAGAAATACAGCATAGAGAAAGAGCATCTGGCTGTTTGTCAACAGTGATGAATGTTATCTGGATCCTGATTGGCGGGATATGGATAAGCCTGTCCCATGTGGTTTTTGGATTACTGCTAGGAATAACAATAATCGGGATACCATTTGCCAGGCAACATTTTAAATTAGCCGCATTAGCTTTAACACCTTTTGGCAAAGAGGTATTGACTTCCTCCCCTCCGTAAACGAAGGGGATTCCTGAGGCTTCTACGAAGCCATGGGCAATACTCCCTTACGGTTTCCTGCAGGTTCCTGCTTCCGACCGCTTTTGCGGTTCGATCCACAGGCCAGCCCCGTCTGCCCGACGGTTAGAATGTTCTTTGCAGCATTTACATCTGCATTGATCTCTAGACCACATACTAAACATACAAGTTCACATTGTGATTTCCTATTCCCCTGTTCTGTGTAACCACAAGTTGAACACTGCTGTGATGTATAGC
>CBFDEE010000178.1:0-5974 GCA_965603745.1 uncultured Bacteroides sp.
CGGGGTTCTCGATAAACTCAGTGCCGGGATCGTATTTACCGGAGGCGGAGCACTGCTCAGGCATCTTCCGCAGCTGATGAAATTCAGAACGGGACTCGATGTCAGGATCGGTTATCCGGTGGAGCAGCTTGCAACCGAAAGCATCGAAGAAGTCAACCAGCCCATGTATTCTACCAGTGTGGGACTTCTGCTCAAGGGTTATGAAAACAGCCGGAAACCGGGACTTGAAGAACCAGAGGAAAAGATCGGTGAAACTGCGGAAGTTCAAAAAGAAGAAGAAGCAGGCAAGCCCAAAATGAGCCTCTTCAATAACTTGAAGGACAGGATCAACGATATATTTGAGGAAAATGACAGCACGATGTAACCGGCGGGAACGACCGGCCCGTCCGGGAGACAGACAATTCCCGGCCAGGTCCGGCAGGGAGTCGCAATCAACGGGTAACAACAGGGGGGGGAGGCTCCGCATCGGGACTGCATCAGGAAGATAACAATGTAAACGTAAATATTATGACTGAAGAATTAATGAATTTTGATCTGCCGGTAAACCAGTCCAGCATAATCAAAGTGCTTGGCATCGGGGGGGGCGGCAGCAACGCAGTGAACCATATGTGGAAACAGGGAATAAAGGATGTAGATTTTATCGTATGTAATACGGATGCACAGGCATTGACAAATTCCCCCGTTCCTGTAAGGATACAACTGGGGGAATCGCTGACGGAAGGACGCGGGGCAGGCAGCCAGCCCAATGTAGGCAGACAGGCTGCAATCGAAAACCTGCAGGATGTCACGGAGGTGCTGGAGGGAAACACGAAGATGGTATTCCTGACTGCGGGAATGGGAGGGGGTACCGGTACCGGTGCCGCACCTGTGATTGCGAAAGCAACCAGGGAAATGGGACTCCTTACCGTGGCCATCGTGACCATCCCATTCCGTTTTGAGGGACAGCAGCGGATAAACCAGGCGATCGAAGGGATCAACCAGTTGAAGGAACATGTGGATTCCCTCCTTGTGATAAATAATGAAAAACTGAGAGAGATCTACGGGGACCTGAAGCTTTCAGAAGCTTTCTCCAAGGCAGATGATATTCTCACGATTGCGGCCAAGGGAATTGCTGAGATCATTACGGTTCACGGATACATCAATGTTGATTTTGCAGACGTGGAAACCGTTATGAAGGACAGTGGTGTTTCCATTCTGGGGACGGGACTGGCCAGCGGCGAAGACCGTGCCATAAAGGCCATGGATGCGGCTCTTGCATCACCCCTGTTAAACAATAATGATATTACGGGTGCGGCTAATATTTTGATAAACATCACCTCCGGGGAAAATGAGATCAGCATGGATGAGATCGGTGTGATCACTGATTATGTAAGCCATTCCGCCGCAAAGCATGCACATATCATCTGGGGTACGGGACAGGACGTCAGGCTGGGGGATAAAATATCGGTGACCATAATTGCAACGGGATTCAAGGCAACCAGCATTCCCGAACTGTACATAAAGAAATCCAGGTCAGACAAGATAACCCTGTCAGAGCCTTCCGGGATTGAACAGGAAGACCTGTTCCGGAGTGAAGGAATATCAGAATCCGACCCGGAAGAACGGTCCAATGTCCAGAGGACCTTTGAATTCGATATCAGTAAAGGCGATCAGCAACTGGAATTCTTTGTAAGTGATGCAGGTGAGCAGAACCCGGAAGCCGGAGAGAAAAAATCAAAAGAGCTGGCTGAAAGAGTTAAAAAACTGAGGAAGTCCCACGAAAAGATGAAGGAACAGCTGTATAACAAGGCAAACAGCAATGAATCCATTGATGAACTGGAGAATGAACCGGCATACATCCGCAAAAAAATTAAGATCGATGATGCCAAACCCTCCGAAGAATCCCGGATTTCGAAATACAGCCTCTCAGAAGATGAGGAGAACAACTCCAAGCTACGCGAGGACAATGCCTACCTGCATGATAACGTAGACTGATACCCTCTCCATACTATCTACTTTACAAACTGGAGGCGTTTTTAAACAAGGCGCCTCCAAATTATGGGTACCTCAGATTGTTAAACCGGCACTACTTTGCTTCGCGAAGTCAGGTGCCTTGTTTAACAAATCTTCGGTACTGCACCCATAATTTGCAGCGCCGGTTTAAAAGATGCCGACTTTGTAAAGTATGGAGAGGGTATCGGTCTAGAAGAATTTGGAACGGTTATCCTTGATGTTGCCCGCATCCCGAAGCGCATTGAAGGCTTCGTAATTGGCCTGGGATTCCCTGAGCGTTGTCATCCTGGTTTTTATCCCACCCGGGTCTGCAACGCCGGATTCATTGACATTGGTCACAACCAGGACATAGACACCGCTGTTTCCCTTAACCGGTTCCGACAACTGGTCAGGTGGAAGAACCGAGGCTGCGGCAATAATCCTGGGTTCAATGCCTGCGCCAGGAAGGGAAAGGGAATTAAAGCTGATATTGTTGCCCTGCTGGATAGCCAGGCTTGTTTCACTGCCAAGGCTCTCTATATCCCCGGCAGAGGCGAGGGCAGCCTGGAACTCTTCGATTATCTTTACGGCTTTCTTTTCCTTCTTGACTTCCAGTTCAATTTCAGATCTGACCTGTTCAAAGGGAGCTACTCCCTCTTCACGGATCCCCGAAACAACGGCGATAACATAATTATTGCCGAATTCAAAAATTTCGCTTGAAACCTCATGAAGTTCTGCTTCAAAAGCCCAGCGTATCAATGGCCTGGCGTTTTCAAGGCCGGTGATGGCCTTCTGCGATTCAGTAATATCACTGGCATACCTGTTGGCAAGGTTTTGAGCCGAAACGGCAGCACTGTACTTCTCGTAGTTGTTATTGACTCCCGCAAATTTCACCGCCTGGCTGTATACTTCCCGGTAGGTCTCTGAGCTTGGTTCAATGTTCCGGCTCAGGTAAGCAACTTTAAGCTTTTTAACATTCCTGCTTTTTTCCGATACCTGTACAATGTGGATCCCGAACTGGGTCTGAACCTGTTTCACACTGCCGTCTTTATCATAAAAGCAGGAATCGCTGAAAGCTTTTACCATGGAACCTTCGGTAAACCACCCAAGGTCTCCTCCCTTGGTGGCGGTACCGTCGGCACTATACTGTAATGCGAGGGTGTTCCAGTCTCCTCCATTGTCAAGTATCTCCTGAAGGCTGTCAGCAAGCGCCAGCAGGATGGCCGGGTCACTTGATGCATCCGGCTGTAGTATAATATGTCTTGCCCGGACCGAATCCGGCAGGTAATCTATCTTTACCAGTCGTGCCAGCCGGTATGAGGATTCTTCTATATAGGGTCCGTATACGGCTCCCTCTTCGGCGGAGAACATGAAATCATTGATCAGCTCCGGAAGATTCCCATCAGTATAATTCATGTCATCGAATGGCAGGTCAGATTCCATTCCCACGAGGGAAACAGGATCTTCAACGCTGGTGAATTCAGCCTGCATACGGTCGATCCATTCCTTTGCAGCGCGGTCATCCTCTTCCGAGGGTGTGACCTCAAATACTAGGTACTCAATGTCACGGGATGCATCCTGAATATATTCCTTTTCATGATTCCTGTAATACTTTTGGAGGTCATTTTCGCTGTAGGTGATGGCAGTATCAGGAATGCTGGAATACATCCGGGTTATATAACTGATATCCGCTCTTTTCCCGGTTTCAACCTCATTATTGCTGGCTTCCAGTCCCGTTACATATAAACCCTTTCCTATGAGTGAATTGTATTTAAAGAATACGCGGTCCTTCAGTATTTCATTTTCGAGGAAAAGCCATATGGTTTTCTGTGCTCCAGAAGGATCTTCATCCATGGTGCGGATGAATTGCACAAGAAATGAACGGTTGAGTATGCCAGTCTGGGGATCCGAGAAAAGGGAGGTGATCATGGGATGGGGATTCCTGCCCTGGACCATGTCCATCAGCTCATCTGTGCTTACCGAAACTCCAAGCTTCCTGTACTGTTCAACGGTAAGGTATTCCCTGACGATATCCTGCCATACCTGTTCCCTGATGCTCTCCATGGTCTGTTCATCCAGGGAGGACTGGCCGGTTCTCAGCCTGTAATATTCTGCGAATTTTTCAATTCTAGTTGAGTATTCTTCATACTGTACAGAATTCCCGTCAATTTCTGCAAATTCAAATTTGGAACGGTTAAATGCCGTCTGTCCGCCACTCAGAAGATCCTGCAGAACAAAAGCAAAAATGGCCATGCCAATGATCACTGCCACAAGGAGTCCTGCACGGTTTCTGATTCTCTGTAAGGTTGCCATTGATGTCTGAAGTTACGATTAAAAAAACAGGCTACGAAGATAATAATTATAATAATAAACCATCATGAAGAATCTCAATTTTGATGCTCTTCGGATTTCAACAGCTGCACCAGCTCAATTCTCGTCTCACTGACGTCGAGAATCCGGAAGGTGAAGTTGTGGATTCTTATATGGTCATTTAGCTTGGGGATACTCTCGTAGTGTGTCAGTATGAGTCCGGCAAGTGTCTCGTAATCATCTGTTTTCGGGATATACAGATTGTATTTCTCATTCAGGTAGTCGATCTCATGACGGGCTGAGAATATAAATTCATCTTCACCCAGCTTTTGTTCGGTAAGTTCAGAAGTGTCGTGCTCATCTTCGATCTCCCCGACAATCTCTTCAAGGATATCTTCCATTGTAACCACTCCGCTGGTACCACCGAATTCATCAACCACAACGGAAATGCTTTTATGCTCCCTGATGAATGAATGCAGTAGCTTAATGGCCGGCATGGTTTCGGGGACATGAGGGATGGTTAGGATCATTGAACGCAGATCGGCCGGATTCCTGAACAATTCCTTTGAGTTGATATAGCCGGTGATGTTATCGGTAGAGTCTTTATAGATCAGTATTTTCGACAGGCCGGTCTCTATGAATTTCTGCCTGAGATCTTCTATGGAACTTGATTCTTCCAGAGCCACTATTTCAGTGCGGGGCACCATGCAGTCCCTCAACCTGACATTCGAAAAATCCAGGGCATTCTGGAATATCTTGATCTCGTGCTCTGCGTCATTGATTTCGGTTCCTTCCGGATTGCTTTCACTGAACAGGTGGTCCAGATCCACTTTCCCGAATACATTGGTGGAGTTCTTTTCTTTCGGGACCCCGAAAACGTTTCTCAGAAGAAATTCGGATATTATTATGATCAGCCAGGTGACAGGGTAGAGAAGAATGTAAAAGACAAGAACAGGTATTGAGAAGATCTTCAGGGCCGTATTCGGACTGAGCCGGAAAAGAGTCTTTGGCAGAAATTCCGCAAGGAAGAGAATGATGAGGGTTGATATCAGGGTTTGTATGGCCAGAATGGCGATGTCCGAGCTGGTAAATGACCGAATGGCCGGCTCAAGGAGTATTGCCATTAGGATACCATAGATGACAAGGGAGATATTATTCCCAACCAGCATGGTTGCAATGTATTCTCCCGGCCTGCCTGTGAACCTGGCAATGATCCCCGAACCGAAAGTACCCTGTTTTCTGTCAAGTTCAATACGCAGTTTATTGGACGAGATAAAGGCGATCTCCATTCCTGAGAAGAATGCAGAAAAGAACACGGATATCAGTATGAGGACCAGGTTACTCATCCTTGATCGTCACCACGCCTTTAGACTTTTTAAGCCTGTACCATGAGAGGTCCTGCCGGGCTTCAAAACCGTTCTCTCCGTACCAGGTGCCGTCTTCATTGACAACCCTTGAACGGGTATGGGAATATATCATATGCTTCCGCTCATCCCAGAACATATGTTCAGTATTGATCTGGCTTCCGTTAGACAGGTTCCGGGCTTCAACATTGTTCTTTGCTTCCCAGAGCAGTTCCTTCTCGAAATAGACCACATCCTTCGCCTTTATGTAAGCTTCTATCTCCAGGCTGTCATCGTAGAAGTATGCGGTCATACCTTTCGGGAATTTAATATACGGTTCCTCAATCCTG
>CBFDEE010000179.1:0-5935 GCA_965603745.1 uncultured Bacteroides sp.
CAGGAACATTGCCTTCCAAGCGGTATTCAGGAACAAAGTTTTCCCCCTGGTATTCGGAAGCGTTCCCTTCCGTTTGGTATTCAGGAACAGTGTTTTCCGCCCAGTATGCTGAAACAGATACCCCACCGGATGTGATTTTATAACAATGTTAATCAATTCGGCTGAATACGCGGCCCGTTCCTGCCATAATAGCATGCAGGCAACGGCGATTTTGAATTGTTCCCGGAGGGGTGGACCGGGGAATCAGGCAACCCAAGATATTTACAGTGCGAAACGGTAGGAAAATTTGACAAGGAAAATGTCGTAGGGATATATTCTGAACAGGTCCTTCGAATCATTCCAGATCTGGAAGTTACCGTTAGAGATATGGTCGTTACGCTTGCGTGACCATACAAGGTAGACAGTTGATCCCGGCTGGTACTCCCAGCGGACGACAAGGTTGGAGTTAAAGTCCTTTACATTGAAGTCCGGGTTGTCGAAAGAATAATCGGTCGCATTGTCCCCGGTCTCATCGACCTCAAAAATATCGTCCAATGCATTGTAGGAAATCCGGTCTTCCGGGTAGAGAATGTAGCGCTGGTCGAAATCGTCTGCATGCGGGTCATTGATGTATTTGAAATCCCTGTATTTACCGGCAGAGATAAAGGGCATGCCGTAATACTGAATTGTGAAATCGGGGGTGATATTGTAGTTCAGCCTGATGGTAAGATGGGTCTGGCTCTGGTCTATGTACCCGCGGATATATCTCATTTCATCCAGGTATTCGACATTGGAAACATACTGTATATCGTCCCGACGCTTCATATAGGAAGGTGAAAGCGAAATCCGCAGTGCATCGGAGACCTGGAAGTTCAAGCCCAGGTATACATTATCCTCGCGGGCGGTTTTATAGTCCCTGGCATTCAATGAATACTCCAGATAAAACTGGATTTTTTTTCGGTTATCTGAACTGAAGTAGGAAAAAAAGCTCGAGTGGCCATCGTAAACGAGCGAAGGGCCTCCCCTGAGGGTTTCTGTGGAAATGGATTTTCCTTCACGGGAGAATCCGAATCCCATGTCCCAGTAGTTCTTGAATGTTGAGTGCGAATTGAAATTTCCCCCGTAATAACGGGTGCCCGGCTCAAAAGTAAAACCGTACCACTGGTTGAAATTCATCCCGAAAAACCTGAAAATGCTGAAAGGTTCGCGCTGCCTGAAACCAACCCAGATGACCTCCATCGCTTCATCATTCCGCCGTGTGTAACCGATATCGTTCAGGTTGAATCCAGGCGAACGCCAGGTCAGCCAGGTGGAATACATCCATTTTCCGTTCCCTGCCTTGCCGTATTCCAGGGTACCTCCGAAACCACTGAGCTGCTGCCTGGTGGAATCCACGTGAAAATAATTGGCATCCGGGCGCTGGAAAAAATGGGGGGCGCTGGTCTGTGTTTCATGGATGGCCTCCTCGCTTCCCTGAACCTGTGAAAATGCGGCGGAGGCGTACAAATAATATGTTTTATCCTTCCACTGGTGGTTGAAGTCGATTCCCCCGGAATAGGCTGCCCGGTGCATGCTGCCGGCCAGGTCCGGATGGGAAAGGTCACGGTTTACGGCCGTGATCATACCCCCCAGGCGTGTATTGGAATTATTCATGTCCTTCTCAAGGCGACCGGTAAAATAATTAGTAAGGGGTTCGATCTCCTCCTTCCTTTGTTCCCCGTTCAGGTCGATCACCGAATATTCCCGCTGGGTGAGGCTTTCCATGATCCCGATGGACCAGCCCTTGCGTGTTTTCCCCGTCAGCTTGAAGGCCCCGAGGATGGTAGTGTTATCCTTCCTCTTCTCATACTCGTCATCCTCAAGGTCGGGCCAGTGGCTGGGCTGGGCACCGATCCGCCTGGAATAAAAGAGGTTGTCCTGTGAAAGGGGACTGCCGCCGTTGGTGATCCTGAAATTCAGGATGTTATTTCCCTCGATGAAAAAGGGTCGCCTCTCCCGGAAATAGGTTTCATAGGTGGTAAGGTTCACCTCGGAGGGGTCCGCTTCAACCTGGCCGAAGTCGGGATTGATCGTAAAATCCAGGGTCATGTCGTTGGTTACACCGAACTTCCCGTCAAGGCCCACGGTGCCAAAGAAATCATTCCCGTCCGCGAAAGGATTCCCATCCTCTTTTTCGTAATGTTCAAACCTTCCCAGTACATAGGGCGTGATGTCCTTCTGCTTCTGTGGACGGATGTTCCGGATGCCCTGGAGTTCACCGAAATGATGCACCCAGCCGGTGGCGTTGGGCGAAATGAACACCCAGCTTGAGCGTTCCTGCTTCCTGAAATACCGCCGGTTAACCTGGAGTCCCCAGACATATTCATCCTGCTTCCCGAATCGGAGCTGGGTAAAGGGGATACGCATCTCGGCTGTCCACCCCTGGTCATCGCTTCCGGTTTTCGCGTACCAGATCGGATCCCAGCTGGTATCCCAGTTCTCATCGTTCGAAATGGCCTCGTCTCCCTTCACACCGGCAGCCGTAATTGTGAATGAAAAAGCCGTGCGAAGGTCATGGTATGAGTCGATGTTTATTTCCACCCAGTCGCCTGCGAAGCCGTCCCGCCTCGACATTCGTTTCACGATGCTGTCCGGGGCCGTGTCAAAGGCCCGTATGGCAACGTACAGGTTGTTCTCATCGTAAAGTATCCTGAACCGGGTCTCCTGCGACGGAGGACGATTCTCGAAGGGTTCGATCTGGGTGAAACCGCCGGACCATTCAACCTGCTCCCATGCCGGATCGTCCAGCCTGCCGTCAATAACCGGTTCTTCACCAGAAATCCTCACGGTAGTATAAACGGGTTTTTGAGCTCCCAGGATTCCCGCGAACGCAACGGATACAAACAGCATTATCAGTAGTCTTGACATGGGCAAAAACTACATCACCATTGCCAGTAATAAATCGGATTGCAATTATTCCTCCCGCACTGCTGATTGCCACAGCTGATGTTAATGAGGTCTCCGATTCTTTGGTTGTTCACCAAATATAAACAGAATTTTTTGAATATAAAGAATTAAAATGCCGGTCAGCTGGTCAATCTCCGTAAACAGGTTGCCCGACTTTACCCATGAAGAGCAGGGCGCCGGTGGAGTTTTCCCGGATGAAGTACAGGAAAGGCCTGTCAACCCTGAAAATGGGTGTAGAACTTTCCCCCGGTTCCGAAACACGTACCATTTCAACAATGGTGGCAGCGGCGGCCTCGGTGCCTTCTTCCTGCACATCGATAAAAGTCTGGTGGATGACCCTTGATATGTAAATGCCCCCTTCAGGGATGATCCTCGAAAAATCGGCCCCGCTTGAAAATGCGATTCCGAGTCCCAGGCCAATCAGGGGATCATTCAGAAGGGTTTTATATCCATACTTGAATTTGGGTAGCTCGACCTGGACGTTCCGGAACGAGGGGGATTCAAACCAGGTATTCCAGCGGGACTGATCCATATCGGCGATAAGATCACCGGTCGTTATTCCCTGGGAAGGAAGCATAACGATCATGCTGAAACTGCTGTCCCCGTACGGAACCTCCACCGCAGAGAAGTCATCCGTAACGGTGTAGTTAAAAGTTCCGTTCACCTTCATGAATTCCGCCGTGCAGAAACCGGCCTCGTCAAGGTAAAACGTGCCTTCCGCGGTCTTGCTCTTGTCGAATTCGTATTTCCAGGTGGCGTTGAAATAGATCGCGTTGATCAGGTACATTATGGCATCCCGCGGGATGTAGTCAAGCATGTCCTGGATCTTGTCGTTGGTCTTTTCCTCGATCCAACCGTTTATGATGTCGACTGCCCCGGGATCCGAGAAATCAAGCTCCCTGACCGCTGCATCGAAATAATCCCGGTTCGTGTTAATGAACTCCTCAAGCACCTGGAATCCCAGTCCATACCATATGCTGTTGGCGATCGAGAACTCAACCTTTTCGTCGAGGTGCACCAGCTGGTTTATCAGGTCCCTGTAACTCTCATTCACCTCCGGGTTGGTCAGCTCACCGAAATGCAGCACATCGTAAAGGCATCGAGGGTGGTCCCGGCAGCTCCGTTCATGGTCATCCCCAGGGCATAGGACACGCTCAGGGAGGATATCATGTAGTTTTCCTCTTCTGCCAGCTCGTCAACCTTCCCCAGCAGCTCGAAGGCAAACTGCTGGTCCGCCTCCAGTACCTCAGCCGATTTCTTATTCAGGGTTACCCCGGTAGGATCCTTCTGTGCCGGTTCGGAGACTTCGCAGGATGTTGCGAATCCCATGATAAGAAGGACTATTATAACGGAAAGGGATCTTGTTTTCATCTTACCTTCTGAATATGTGTCCACATAAACTTTAGACGGTAAATACATCGCCCGGGTTGCGTTGGATCATCACCTTCGTTCAAAGTTAATCATTAACCAGGAAACGCGAGCCGGCGTTGACTCTCTTATTTCGTTCTGTATTTACGCTTCCGCGGGAATGCGGCCGCCGAATGCCCTGCCATTCATCGCCGGATCAACTGACATCCTCTGTATTACGGGAGATCCCTTCTTATAGCAACAAATCACCCGGGGAATTGATGGTTTCAATGAAATCCTTCTCGTGGGAATCGTACTGCCTTAACTGGTTCAGATCATTTTATTAAAATATTCCTTTTAATCTGAGCAGAAGTACCAACCTGCAAATGGCAGAAATATATACCACCGGGCAAGTCCGATGCATTCCACTGATACCGGTATGATCCGGCATGCAATTCCCTGGAAAGGAGAGTTGAAACTTCTCTTCCCTTGCTGTCGAATATTCTCAGTGATACATGTGATTGTGCCGGAAGTTGGAAAGAAATCGTTGTGACAGAGCTAAACGGATTCGGGTAGTTTTGTTCCAGGACCGGGGTATCCTGAAAAGACAGCACCGGGTTTTCCTCTATTCCTGTTGAACCATCAAAATCAATTATTACAACCGAGTTGATGGAATTCGGGGCATCTTCAGGAAGGTAGATGGTTATTGTTCCCCCGTTATTTACATAGGATAGTGCCGTGCTTACATCATTCAACAGGCATATTCTGTGCACAGGATCTGCAGGAGTTGGAATCGTTAATGGATTGCCTGAAGGCCAGTCAAAGACATGTGCATAGAGTCTGCCGGTCTTTTTAGTATAAAAACCCCAGTCTGGTTCGGAACTGTAAGGGCTTCTCGTCGTTCCGTAAATACTCTCACCATAGATACTCATCCATTCGCCGAATGCATTCAGGATTGCGATCTCCTGTTGTGGGACAGTCCCGTCTCCTTTGGGTCCGATATTCAGTAAATAGTTACCGTCTCTTGACACAGTCTTTACCATCTCCCGGATCAGCTGCGAGGGGGTTTTATAATTATTCATTTTCTTGTAGTTATAACCCCAGGAACCGTTCATATTCCTGCAGGTCTCCCACTGGCGGGAAAGGGGTGTATCCGGCACATTGCCTTCGGCACAATCAAAATCCCCCAGGCCAAATCCCCTGATGATCCGTTCATTCACGATAATAGTTGGGTCCAGGTCCATCAGGTAATCATACAGATCGTTCGCATCTGCCGTTGTCCACCATTTACTGAGCGTCGGCGCGCCGTCGTTATAGGTCCAGTCCCCGTCAAACCAAAGAACAGCCGGTTTATATCTTGTTATTAATTCGTTCAATTGAGCCTTCATATCCCTGATATAATCTTCCCTGGCTACAAATGAAACCATATTTGTATACCAGTTTGTATTGGGTATTTGAGACTCGTGATTCCAGTCCAGGAAGGAGTAGTATAAGCCGAATTTAATACCCCGCACCTCGCATGAATCTTTCAGTTCCTTTAAAATATCCCTGTCTCCGAATTCGGTAAAATCCGGCAGGCTGTACAATTTTGTTCCGGTAAGATCCGTGAAACTTTCAACACTGGTTTTCCACATGCTGAATCCCTCGCAGTGCTTGGCTGTGA
>CBFDEE010000180.1:0-5927 GCA_965603745.1 uncultured Bacteroides sp.
GGAGATTTCAGGGCCTGCGATACACTGTACGGAGTCCTTCTGGCTGAGAATCTTCCCGGCCAGTTCCTTCCTGTCCGTATAGAACTCATAATGAAGGGTCCCGACCGGGGACGAGATGGCCTTATCTGCGCGCAGGATAAGGAATCCATTATCCAGATGCTCAACCCGGTTCATAAGCAGAACGGATCTCTGGTACTGGTAGTTGTTTGCATACTTGTTATGGTCTGCAAGGTGATTGTACTTTTCCATTGTGTGGAAGAGATCATCAAAACGGTAGCTTTCGGGGACATACAGCTTGGCTACGTTGCGGCAGCCAAGTCCGAAGTAGAGGAATATGTCATCGGCCAGTGCGGCCAGGTCGTCCCCTGATTCCTTGCCGGTGAGTATAGCCACCCCATTCCTGTTCTGCCTGAAAACGTGAGGGTATTTACCGAAGTAATGCTCGAAATAGCGGAAGGTGTTATTGCTGCCAGTGGCGATGATCGCATCGATGCTTCCCAGGCGTGATTCCTCGAAATGGATAAAGGGAGAGAAGCGGGATTCGAATTCCTGCAGTTTGTCCGCCAGGAAAGGGAGAAACTGGCTGTCCTTACCCGACATTTTTCCCCTGAAATGGTGCCCGCTCAGGAGAATGGAAAGGAAATCGTGAAAACCGACCAGGGGGATATTCCCGGCCAGGATGGTCCCAACTTCTGCAGGCCTGGACGGAAGGAATTTTTGCGGGGGATAGCCGGCAGTCCACTTTTCCAGGTTTTCCCGGTCCAGGAGCCGGGCTGTCTCAGAGAGGGCATGATGGATAAACCCGGGTATGAACCAGGGATTTTCTACTTCTGCCTTCCGGGAGATCCCGGCCAGAGCAGGATCAGTGTACAATTCCCCGGACCCGTGAAGAGCGGGCAGATCCTCAATTCTACAGAGGTTCTCTTTCAGATAATAACCAAGCTTAGTAAACGCCTCTATACGCTCTGAAAGATCCATGCATTTTAATTATATATAATCCTCCCAAGGGAAGGAGCTGAAGAACGTGGTCAGTCCGGCACCGACCAAGATCAGGTAGACGATCCCGAACAGTATTAATACACCGTTTACCACAATGCCGATGATCCCGCAGATCCTGCCCCCGTTCACGTTTTTGTAGGAACCTTCAGAATAGGCTTTCGGATTCTTCTCATAGGTGTCGATTGCTTTTGTCGACATGACTACCGCAATGATACCCAGGACAAGGCCGACAACGCCGATGCCGCCGCAGCAGAAGGTAGTGACGAGTGAAAAAATACCGAGAATAAGTATGCCCTGGGAGTTAGGGATCGGAACTCTTACGACCGGTGCCATGGGCACATCTTCAGTGTTTTGGTTTGTAGTTGACATGATGCTGTTTGGTTAATGGATGATTATTTTTAAGATATAGTTGCCAAGGATCAGGAAAGCATTTGAAATATAAAATATCTTCAGGACCAGCGCTCCGTGCTTCAGCTTAAAGGCCAGGTGCAGGCCAAGGAAGGCAAACATGGCCATCAGGGGCAGCAGGGCAGGGAAGAGCAGGATGCTTTCCAGTACCTCACCTTTCATAAGGGCGATAATGCTTCGCTGCAGCCCGCATCCCGGACATTCTATTCCCGCATGCTCCCTGAACGCGCATGTGCCCGCATGGGATTCAAGCCATGCTATAGTCTTCTGCCACATTTTTATATCCTGTCGGTCAATGCTGATTTCCTGGCAGGGGATTTCAGCCGTTAGTTTCTTTGATCAGGTTCAGTGCCGATCCTGCCCGGAACCATTCGATCTGTTTATCATTATAGGTATGGTTCACCGGGAACTCATCGCTTGTCCCGTCCGAATGCTGAAGGCGGATGGTCAGGGGGCGTCCCGGGGCAAATTCACCGAGGCCGAGGATCTCAATGCTGTCATCCTCGCGGATCTTCTCGTAATCCGTTTTATCTGCAAAGGTAAGGGCCAGCACTCCCTGCTTCTTCAGGTTTGTTTCGTGTATCCTTGCAAAGGAGCGGACCAGTACGGCACTGACCCCGAGGTGCCTGGGTTCCATGGCTGCATGTTCGCGGGATGATCCCTCACCGTAATTCTCATCACCGACGATCATGGAACGGAGTCCCTCTTTTTTATAGGCCCGGGCTGTATCCGGCACAGGGGCATACTTGCCGGAGAGCTGGTTCCTGACAGAATTGGTCTTCTCATTGTAGGCATTGACGGCCCCTATCATGAGGTTGTTGGAAATATTATCCAGGTGGCCCCTGAATTTTAACCATGGACCCGCCATTGAGATGTGGTCGGTCGTGCATTTACCGCTGACCTTGATCAGCAGTTTCAGTCCCTCAAGATCCTCACCGCTCCATCCAGGGAATCCTTCGAGGAGCTGGAGCCTTTCGGACGAGGGACTTACATCGATCCGTATACCGGACCCGTCCCCGGCAGGTTCGACATAACCGTTATCCTCAACGGCAAATCCTTCGGGCGGCAGTTCCAGTCCTGCAGGCTCCCTCAGCGAAACCTCTTCGCCCTTGGCATTCATTAGGCTGTCCTTCCTCGGATCAAATTTCAGATCGCCGGCTATGGCGAGGGCGGTCACAATCTCCGGGGAGGCCACGAATGCATGGGTCCTGGGATTGCCGTCATTGCGTTTGGCAAAGTTCCTGTTGAAGGAGGTTATAATGGAATTGTCGCCGAGCTTGTCAGCATCATGGCGCATCCACTGGCCTATGCAGGGACCGCATGCGTTGGCCAGTACTACACCCCCGATTGCTTCGAATACTTCCAGCAGGCCATCGCGTTCCATGGTATACCTTACCAGTTCGGATCCCGGGGTTATTGTAAATTCTGACTTTGCCCGCAGCCCTTTTTCGAGGGCCTGCCGGGCAATGGAAGCTGACCGGGTAATGTCTTCGTAGGAAGAGTTGGTGCAGGATCCTATTAGTCCCACATCAAGCCTGGTCGGAAATCCATTCTCCTCGACGGCCGACGCGAATTCCGACAGGGCCCAGGCCCTGTCAGGCGATAAGGGACCGTTAATATGGGGTTCCAGTTCCGAGAGGTCGATCTCGATCACCTGGTCGAAATATTTTTCCGGTTCTGCGTATACCTCTGGATCCCCGCTCAGGGATCCTGCGATCTTATCGGCTTCGACTGCGACTTCCCTTCGGCCCGTGCCGGCAAGGTATTCATACATTTTCTGATCATACCCGAACAATGATGTAGTGGCCCCGATCTCGGCTCCCATGTTGCAAATGGTGCCTTTGCCCGTACATGAGATGCTCTTTGCCCCATCCCCGAAGTACTCCACTATGCAGCCGGTTCCGCCTTTGACGGTCAGGATGCCTGCCACCTTGAGTATTACATCCTTGGCAGAGGTCCACCCGTCCATTTTTCCGCTGAGTTTTACGCCGATCAGTTTCGGGAATTTCAACTCCCAGGGCATTCCGGCCATAACGTCTACCGCGTCCGCCCCTCCAACACCTACAGCCACCATTCCGAGTCCCCCAGCATTCACAGTATGGGAATCCGTCCCGATCATCATTCCCCCCGGGAAAGCATAATTTTCGAGGATGACCTGGTGGATGATGCCTGCTCCGGGTTTCCAGAATCCTATCCCGTATTTGTTCGAAACAGCTGCCAGGAAATCGAAGACCTCCCTGTTCAGCTGCCGTGAATCGGCCAGGTCTTTTTCCGCCCCTTCGCGTGCCAGGATCAGGTGGTCGCAGTGAACGGTGGAAGGGACCGCCACCCTGTTACGCCCGGCCTGCATGAATTGCAGGAGAGCCATCTGGGCTGTCGCATCCTGCATGGCTACCCGGTCAGGCCTGAAATACACATAATCTTCTCCCCGCCTGAAATCCTTTAACTCCTGCCCGGAGTCCAGATGAGAATAGAGAATCTTTTCAGCCAGGGTCAGGGGCCTGTTCAGCTGCTTTCTGGCTGTTTTGATTCTTCCGGGAAACTCCGAATAGACCGAGCGGATCATATCAATGTCGAATACCATATCTGAAAAAATTTGGATGTTTTTGATGTCTAACAAATTTAAATGTTTAAATGGATATTGTACATGGGTATTCTATTATTTCGTATTTTTAAATCCTGATAGTACCAGCATAAAATCATCTGAAGGATTTAATTTACAGTTATTTGTGCGGATATTAAATCTCATTAACGAGAACCTGCGGATCAGCCTACGGTCAATCCGTGCCAATATGGTGAGGGCGGTTCTGACCATGCTGATCATTGGTTTCGGGATCATGGCACTTGTCGGGATCCTAACGGCCATTGATGCGATCCGCAATGAGATCACCGAAGAGTTTTCCCGTATGGGTGCTAACACATTTTCCATCGAGAGCAGGTCGATCAATGTGCATTTCGGCGGGGAAAGGGAAAGGAGAAGGAACTACGATTACATCTCGTACCGGGAGGCCAGGGAATTCAAGGAGACATATGAATTCCCTGCTGAGGTAGCTATCTGGACAAGGGCCACCGGAATAGCCACGGTCAAGCATAAATCGTTGAAATCGCATCCGAATATATCGGTGATCGGTGCGGATGAGAATTACCTGAATACTGCCGGATATGAGATCGAAGAGGGAAGGAATTTTACTGCCCAGGAAGTCCAGATGAACCGGAATTATGCGCTGATTGGCAGGGGGGTCATTAAAAAGGTTTTTGAGAAGAATGAGAAGCCCCTTGATAAGCTGATCACGATCGGTAACGGTAGATACAAGGTGATAGGGATACTGAAGGCAAGGGGATCCTCCATAGGGGGGGACAGCGACAACCTTTGCGTTCTGCCCTACACAAATGTAAGGCAGTACTTCTCCAGGCCGAGAATGCGCTACTCGATCAACGTGACACCAATCAATACAATGCATATGGAACCGGCCATGGGGGAAGCCGAGGGTGTTTTCAGGCAGATACGGAACCTGGATGTCAAGGATGAATCCGATTTCCACCTCAACCGCAGCGACAGTATCGCGAACATGATGATCGAGAACCTGAAATTCGTAACCATCGCAGCCACGCTGATCGGAGTGATCACCCTTTTTGGCGCGGTCATCGGGCTGATGAATATCATGCTGGTCTCGGTTACCGAAAGGACCCGGGAAATTGGCATCAGGAAGGCAATCGGGGCGAAGGCAAAGACCATAAAGCAACAATTCCTTTTCGAAGCCGTATTGATAGGACAGTTAGGGGGCATTGTTGGGATTGTGCTCGGGATCCTTGTCGGAAACCTGGTCAGCATGGTCGTGGGTACCTCATTCTTTATACCCTGGGCCTGGATCATACTCGGTGTGGTCCTGTGTTTCCTGGTCGGCATTGTTTCCGGGTATTATCCGGCACAAAAAGCCAGTAAACTGGACCCGATCCTTGCCCTGCATTATGAATAATGAAGAAAATACGTAAATTTAATCAATGGAAAATTTAAATATTCAGCCGACATTCAATACTCCGACGATCAGTTTCAATGCGGATACCGGCAAACTTTTCCTTAAGGGCCGGTCCATTCCGGAGGATCCGGGTGAATTTTACGAGCGGATCTTTCACTGGCTTGAGGAGTATTTCGGTGGGACCAGAAAGGAGACAGAACTGGAATTTCAGCTTGAATATGCAAACAGCGGATCAACCAAGTACATTCTCGAGATCCTGAAGGAGATCTACAGACTCTCTTCCGGTGGCAAAGATGTAAGGGTAGTCTGGTGCTACGAGGAAGATGACGAATCAATTGAGGAACTGGGTGAGCTTTTCAGAAATTCTGTAAAGCTGACCTTTGAGATGAGGGCAATTGAGGTGGATGATGATGAATACGAAGATTAAGATCAGGCTGAGATACTGATCACTCAATAAAGGCAAAAGAAAGAGGCTGCCCCTTTTGAGACAGCCCCTTTCTTAATTTTGTGGGTGCCGGACAGCCGGCCCTTCCTAGAACAGTT
>CBFDEE010000181.1:0-5896 GCA_965603745.1 uncultured Bacteroides sp.
CCCAAAATAAGTTACTAATTAAACATTGTTTTTTTCCTGATTTCGCCGTTCCGGACTTCCCACCTTCCGGCATTATTAGACCGGCGCTGAAAATTACGGGTGCAGCACCTCAGATTGTCAAATCGGCACTACTTTGCTTCGCAAAGTCAGGTGCCCTGTTTAACAAATCTTCGGTGTTCGAGATAAATGGCGCCTTGTTCAATAATACCGTCAGGATGTTTCGAAAGTCCGGAACGGTGGGAAGGCAATAACTACAGCGGGATGTTCCCGTGCTTTTTAGGTGGTTTGGATTCGGTCTTGTTTTCGGTCATTTCCAGGGCCTGTATCAGCTTCGGCCGGGTATCGCGCGGCATGATGATCTCGTCAATGTATCCGTGTTCGGCGGCCTTGTAAGGATTGGCAAAGGTATCCTGGTATTCTTCGACCACCTTCCTGCGGTCTTCATCCGAATCAATCTTGTTCCGGTACAGGATATTTACCGCGCCCTCCGATCCCATGACTGCAATCTCTGCCGAAGGGTAGGCCAGGTTCACATCGGCCCCTATATGTTTGGAGGACATGACACAGTAAGCACCCCCGTATGCCTTTCGGGTGATGACAGTTATTTTCGGGACGGTGGCTTCGGAAAATGCGTAAAGGAGCTTGGCCCCGTGCTTGATGATCCCGCCGAATTCCTGCAGGGTGCCGGGCAGAAAGCCTGGTACGTCCTCGAAGGTTATCAGGGGGATGTTGAAAGCATCGCAGAAGCGCACAAACCTTGCTCCCTTGATACTGGAGTTTATATCGAGGACACCTGCCAGGTGTGCTGGCTGGTTTGCCACGATGCCGACGGAACGCCCTCCCAGGCGTGCAAATCCAACAACAATGTTCTTTGCATAATGGGCCTGCACTTCAAAGAATACCCCGTCGTCCACCACGACTCCGATCAGTTCGGTGATATCGTAGGGTTTGTTGGGATCATCGGGGATCAGGTTCTGAAGCTTTTCTTCCGTCCGGTTGATGTCGTCCGTGCAGGGCTTCATGGGCGGATCCTCCATATTATTGGACGGAAGGTAGCCGATCAGTTCCCGGACCATCATCATGTTCTGATCGTCGTCTTCGGCCATGAAATGAGCAACACCGCTTTTCGTGTTATGTGTGGTGGCCCCGCCCAGTTCGTTTTTAGTGACATCCTCGTGGGTAACGGCTTTGATCACGTCCGGTCCCGTGACGAACATGTAACTGGTTTTCTTGGTCATGAAAATGAAATCGGTCAGGGCAGGGGAATAAACGGCTCCTCCCGCACAGGGTCCCAGGATGGCGGAGATCTGCGGGATCACACCGGAGGACTGAACGTTGAGGTGGAAAATATCGGCATACCCGGCCAGGCTCTGTACGCCTTCCTGTATGCGGGCGCCGCCGGAATCGTTCAGGCCGATGACGGGCGCTCCCATTTTCATAGCCAGCTCCAGCACCTTGACCTGCTTGTCGGCATTTGCACGGCTCAGGGTCCCCCCGAAAACCGTAAAATCCTGAGCGAAAACATACACCAGCCTGCCGTCGATCTTCCCATATCCGGTAACCACACCGTCACCAGGAATGAGGTTGTCCTGCATGTTAAAATCCCTGCAGCGGTGTGTGACAAGTTTGTCAAGTTCCACAAAACTGCCAGGATCCAGGAGGGAATTGATCCTTTCCCTTGCCGTCATCTTGTTGCTGGCATGCTGCTTCTCGATCCTGTCGGCTCCGCCACCCAGTTCGGCAGCTTTGCTTCTGTCTTCAAATTCTTTGAACTTTTTATCGAGGGATTTGCTCATGATATGGGATTCTATTCAATAGTTATTAATGGTTGGTTGCCTTCGATGGTATCTCCTTCCTTAACCAGGACCTCTTTTATGATCCCTTCCTTACCGGCCTTGTACTCGCTTTCCATTTTCATGGCCGAGACAATGATGACTGTCTGGCCTGCATCGACCCTGTCACCGACTTTAACCGGTATCTTCACCACCTTGCCGGGCATGGGGGAGGAGATCATATTATCTGCCTCATCCAGTTCACTGCCTTTCCTGCTCATCAGGTAGCGGGTCTCGGCATCGATGATCTCCAGGTCAAAGGACCGGCCGGCTGTATTCACATTATATTTCTTGGAACTCTCGCCTTCCATGAGTTCCACGGTGTATGACTTGCCGTTGAGCAGGATGGAATAAACCCCGTCCTCGACCCGGGTGATGTCGACTTCGTGAATCTTGCCGTCCACCGAGATCTTTAACCTGTTTTTTTCTCTGCCGACAAGTTCCACCTCGGAATGCCGGTTGTCAAGACGGATTTCTAGGGACATATTTTTTTAGTTAGGGAAATTACATTCTAGTTACACCCTTCTTGCGGCCAAAGTCCTTCCATGGAGAACTTCCTCCGTTGCTCTGGAAGGGTTTAATGGATTGTAGCCTGCTCAGTTTATCTGTATAATCAATGAATCCGGTGATGATGGCAATATCTTCTGCCTCTGCCTGTCCGTCTGTTGCCTGTGCGGATAGTTCCTCCATGTTTTCATCAATGAAATGAGTGTCATAGGTACCCTTTGCGAACTGTTTGTTTTCCATGATCTTCCAGAGGAAACCGATAGAGGTTTTTACCCCTGTGATCTTGTATTCCCGGAGTGCGCGTTTCATTCTCCGGATGGCGTCTTCCCGGTTCTCCGACCAGGTCACAAGTTTGGAGATCATGGGATCATAAAACAGGGGGATCTCAAACCCTGGATAAACGTATCCATCGGTCCTGACACCCGGACCTCCGGGTTCAGAGATATGCCTGATCACTCCCGGGCTGGGCATAAAATTGTTATCGGGATCTTCAGCGTAGATCCTGCATTCAATGGCATGTCCGCCTGAAGCAATCCTGATCTGCTCCTTCACCAGGTCGATGCCTACGACCATTTCCGTTACGGGGTGTTCAACCTGAAGCCTGGTGTTCATTTCCAGGAAATAATAATTCCTGTCATTGTCAGCCAGAAATTCAATGGTCCCGGCACCCTCGTAGTTTACCGCCTCTGCAGCGGCAACCGCGTCCCTGCCCATTTTTTCTCGCAATCCCGGGGTCATCAGGGGAGAAGGGGTTTCTTCAACGACTTTCTGGTGCCGCCGCTGGACCGAGCATTCCCTTTCGCAGAGATGAATGGTATTCCCATGTTTATCTGCCAGGATCTGGAACTCAATATGATGCGGGGATTCAATATATTTTTCAATATAGACGGCATCATTCCCGAACGAGGCCAGTGCTTCGGATTTTGCGGCCCGTATCCCTGCAAGCAGGTCTTTCTTATCCTTGACCAGGCGCATTCCTTTTCCTCCGCCTCCGGCAGAAGCTTTGATCATCAGGGGCAGTCCCACCTCGGCGGCGGTCTTTTCCGCCAGGGCTTCATCCTGTATGGCCTGTTTGTTTCCGGGAACCACAGGCACACCGGCCCTGATCATCGTTTCCCGGGCAGTGATCTTGTCCCCCATGGTTGAAATGGCATGGGCGGAGGGTCCGATAAAGATCACACCTTCCTTTTTACAGCGGTCGGAAAATTCAGCATTCTCAGATAAAAATCCATACCCTGGATGAATGGCATCGGCCTTTGAGATTTTAGCGACTTCGATAATTTTATCGATTACCAGGTAGCTTTCGCTGGATGGAGAGGGACCTATGAAATAGGCTTCATCTGCAAACCGGACATGTTGGGAAGATCTGTCTGCTTCTGAGAAAACTGCAACCGTCCTGATCCCCATTTCTTTGCATGACCTTATAACACGGACTGCAATTTCGCCCCTGTTGGCGATAAGAACTTTCTTGATCATAAATATCCGTTACAGTAAGTAAACAAAGATTAAAAAAAAACACGAAACAAAACCAAGATGCAGGCATTTTTAATCTGGCGGTACGATTAGTATCAGGCATATCCGGTTGAAAATAAAATGAATATGAAATCCAATGTACATTCAATACAAATTGTGACCGAGGCGGTGCATTAAACCGGGATTTACTAATTTTGAATGAATAGTCCATAATAATTGTTACAGGCTTCAGGGAATGAGAAGGCAAATCAATATGATACTTTCACTGGCCCTGCTGGTATTCCCCGGCGCAGAGAATGCGGGGGGACAGGGGGCAGAGACGGAATGGGATATTTTTGCATCGGCATCTGTTATTGAACTAACACTGGTAATGGACATGGACAGCCTGCTGGCCGATCTCGGTGAGCATCCGTCCTACCACGATGCCATACTCAGGTACAGGGATCCCGGGCACAACAGGCAGGAACAGCTGAATGTGCGTGTCAGGGCGAGGGGCAGTTTCCGGAAGAATCCGGAAAACTGTGATTTTCCACCGCTGAAATTCAAGTTTGACAGAATTGAAAGACAGGGAAGCATATTCAACGATATTAAGGAGCTTAAACTGGTCACGCATTGCCAGGACGAGTTCAGGGAATATGAGCAGTATGTCCTGCAGGAATACCTGATCTACAGGGCGTATAATATTCTGACGGAGTTCAGTCTCAGGGTCCGGCTTGCCAGGATCACCTATGTGGATCTACCGCAGGGAAATGATTCCATTACACGGTACGCTTTTATGATAGAAGATGCTGAGGACATGGCGGAAAGGAACAAGGGAGTGCTGCTGGACCTGGAAACGGTGTCGGAAGCCAGGCTGGATGAAATCCATTTCAGGCGGATGGCACTGTTTAATTATATGATCCTGAACACCGATTATTCAGTCCCCATAGTCCATAATATCGAACTTGTGTCTCTTGAACATTTCAGTCCCCCGATCCCGGTACCATACGACTTCGACTGGTCCGGGATGATCAATATACCGTATGAATCGCCCTATGCAGACGGAAAAACAAGATATGCAGGACGGCAGTACAAGGGACCCTGCCTGAAAAGAAAGGAACTCGAAGAGGCATTTATGGAGATGCACGACAAGAGGGACCAGTTCTACGGGCTTTACAGGGATTGCCCGTACCTTGACGAGGATTTAAGATCGCGGAATATTCAGGAACTGGATCTGTTCTATACGATAATCGGGAACAGGAAACTGGTTCGACAGGCTTTTATCTCAGACTGTGAGGATTAGCAATTTTTTAACATTTACACCCCAACAGGTTATTAACATAAAAATGCATTTTGACCAATCCCCGGTTTTAAGAGGTATGTGTATTTATCGGTAAGATGAAGTACCCCTTTTAGCATGCGAATGTATTATTACTTCCCTCGGTATTAACATATTCGCACATATCGCAAACCTCATCTAAGTATATGTATATCAGTCTTTTACGTTAATTGATCCCAAATACCCCGGGAATCAGACTAAGGCTTCTGTTTCTTAAGTTTGCAAAAGCGCATATCTTTGCGCCTTCTTTTTCAAGGGATTACGTTTAGTTAATCTAAATAAAAGTGAAGAAAACCAAATTCATTATTGTACAGATTGTCCTGGTACTGATTCTGTTCTTCTGGGATATCGGTTCGATATTTTCCGACCGGAAAGGATCGCACCCGGTACAATCAAATGAGGTCAATCATAAATCCGCCGGTATACGGAACGATATGTCTTCTTTCAATGGAACCGAGCGGATGGAGAAATCCATTTCGGATTTCCTGAAGCGCTATAAGATCAAGGGAGCATCCGTTGCCGTAACCAAGGATGGCAGGCTCGTCTATGCAAAGGGATTCGGATTCGCCAATGAAGAGGAGGGTGAAAAGGTTGATCCGGATCATGTTTTTCGTCTGGCCAGCATATCCAAACTTATTACCGCCATTTCAGTTATGCAACTGGCAGAGGAGGGCAAACTAAGTCTGGATGACCGGGTTTTCGGTCCGGATGGAATCCTGAATGATTCCGTATATCTTCAATACAGGGATCCGAGGGTGGAGGATAT
>CBFDEE010000182.1:0-5856 GCA_965603745.1 uncultured Bacteroides sp.
GGTCCCCTTTCTTAAAATTCTTAACGGATTTTCCGGTCTCTGCAACCTCGCCGGTGAATTCATGTCCCATTACCGTTCCCTCGTCAAGCCCGCTTTCCCTTCCATGGTAAATATGCAGGTCCGAGCCGCAGACAGCGGTTTGTTCCACTTTGACAATGACATCGCCCGGTTCCGTGATCCCGGGATCGTCAACCGTCCCGTATTCGATTTTTCTAATACCCTGGTATGTGAGTGCTTTCATATGAACTAAAATACGAAATCCATGAAATTAACCGGCCCTTAACACGAGGTTTGCAACCCTTAAAAAATCCAGCTGTCTATTAAAGCGAACCACCTGAAACGAAAGCGGAATGAAATCCACTTGTATCAGAATCGCCGTCATCAACGCCATTATCATCCGTGCCACCCTCATCTCAACCCTGCTGGTCTGTACAACAGCTCTTAAGGCCGAATCGAGCAGCCAGCCGATCTCGAGTATCCGCGGAACCGTCATTGACGCAGATTCCCGGATACCCCTGATCGGCGTCAGCATTGTAATTGCAGATTCCGATCCCCTCAGGGGAACCGTCACGGACTCGAACGGGGAATTCCGTTTCGAGGGATTGCATGTCGGTCGGTATTCCCTTAATTTTCACTACCTCGGCTATGAATCGAAGACCGTCCATAATATCCTCCTGAATGCGGGAAAGGAATCCCTGCTGAGGATCGAACTAACAGAGTCGCTGATCGAACTGGATGAGGTCACCGTCAGGGCAAACAATAACAAGGGCGAGCCCCTGAACCGGCTGGCCGTGATATCAGCAAGGTCCTTTACGGTGGAGGAAACAGAACGCTATGCCGGTAGTTTCAATGATCCCAGTCGGATGGCCGCTTCCTATGCCGGGGTGACCGGAGACCCCGACGGCAATAACGATATCGTGATCCGGGGAAATTCTCCCAGGGGACTCCTCTGGAGGCTGGAAGGTGTGGAGATTCCCAATCCCAACCATTTCTCCGAGGAAGGCGCAACCGGGGGACCCATCAGTATCCTGAACAGCACGACCCTGGATAATTCCGATTTTATGACGGGCGCCTTCCCGGCGGAATATGGCAATGCCTATTCGGGCGTTTTTGATATCAATCTCCGTAGGGGCAATAATGAAAAGCGGCAGTACACCCTGCAGGCAGGCATTATCGGTTTTGAAGGCGGTGCAGAGGGACCCTTTGTCAGGGGAAAGAAGGCATCCTACCTGGTCAATTACCGGTATTCCACCCTGGCTATGTTCAATGCCGTGGGAATAGACATTGTTGGGGATGCCGTCCCTGAATTCCAGGACCTTACCCTCAATATCCACATTCCGACCCGCCGGGCGGGAACCTTCACTGTGTTCGGCCTTGGGGGGATCAGTACCATAGATGAGAATTACGAGGACTGGAAGAATGATTTCGGCACTGACATGGGCGTCGCCGGGATCAACCACCTGTATATTTTCAATGAGAAAACCTATATTAAATCCGGGCTTGCCACCACCCTTTCAAGGAATAACTGGTGGTACCATGAACTGAACGAAGGGGAGGATGTTTTCCAGCTTTACGCCCGGGAAAACTATAATTACCTGACCTATAAGGGGCATGTAACCCTGAATCACAAATTCAACAGCAGGCACCAGTTACGGTCCGGGCTGATTTATAACTCCACGCATTTCGACCTGTTCCATGACCGCTATGACGAAGATGATTCCGTGCTGGTCAGGATCGTGAAACAGGACGGATCGACAGGGCATCTCCAGGGTTTCAGCAGCTGGAGGTACCGGGTAACGGAGGAGCTTACCCTGCATGCCGGCATGCATTTCATGTATTTTAACCTGAACGGGAATTATTCACTGGAGCCCAGGGTGGGAGTGAAATGGCAGTTCGTGCCGACCCAGTCCATCAGTGCCGGTTTCGGGGCGCACAGCCGCCTGGAGACCCTTACCAATTACTTTGCCGAAAGGGAGGGCGATGACGGGGGCATCTACAGGCCCAACAAGGATCTCGAATTATCGAAAGCCAGGCATTACGTGTTCGGATACCAGAACAATTCCATCCCCAACCTGATGATCAAATCCGAGGTCTATTTCCAGGACCTGTACGATGTGCCCGTAATGAAGGATTCAGCCAGCAGCTTTTCGGCCCTGAATTACAGCTACGGGATAAGCAATGAAGCCCTCATCAACAGTGGCTCGGGAGACAATTACGGGATCGAGCTGACGGTTGAAAAATTCTTTTCCAGGAAATGGTATTTCATGACCACCACCTCGCTTTACCAGTCCAGGTACATTGGGAGCGACGGTATTGAGAGGGATACCCGTTATAATGGCAACTATGCATTCAACCTGCTGGGGGGGAAGGAGTTTACCCTGGGAAGGGGACTATACCCGTGGACCCTGAGCACCAGCCTCCGTCTGAGCTGGGCCGGCGGAAGGAAACGCACACCGATCGACCTGGAGAACTCCAGGGAAGAAGGGTATACGGTCCGGGACAACGAACTGGCCTATTCTGAAAAATACCCGGATTTCCTGCGGGCGGACCTGAAACTCAGTTTCATCAGGAACAGGGAGAACAGCACGCATTCGATCATCCTGGACATCCAGAATCTGACCAACCGCCAGAATACCACCTACGATTATTATGATCCTGATGAGGACAGGATAGCATACGGAACCCAGCTGGGTATTATCCCGGCAATACTGTACCGCGTGGAATTTTAACATTCCTGTAACATTTCCTCCGGCTTACCGGTACAATTTTTGTATCCATATTGTAACATAGGAACAGATTTTCATATTTTTGTTAAACTGTATGGAGGAAACGATATGAGGAAAGATTTACACAGGTTGATTATTACATTAATTATACTGCTGACTACGTTATCCGGAGCGGAAGCCCAGCATTCTATTATCAGTGATGCAGGACCAGGTCAGTCTTCTTTGAAAGCCTTTCCAAATCCTTTTATAAATGATGTCACGATTACATACAATGTTGCCCGGTCCGAAGTGGTTCAACTGGGGGTGTACAACCTGCTTGGTCAACAGATAAAATTGATTTCCAAAGCCTATCAGTCCCCCGGCAGATACCGTTACACATGGGACGGAAGGGATCGTGCCGCGAAATCCGTATCCGGCGGAATGTATTATGTGATCCTGAAAGCGGGAGAAGACAGACAGGTAGTTAAAATCATGAAAACCAGATAAAATATGGATCGTATTGCCTTGATCACGGGTGCCAGTCGCGGCATCGGGTTTGAAATCGGGAAACAGCTGCTGGCAAAGGATTGGACCGTGATCTTTACTGCACGGAACATGGCCGTCGGCCGGCCGCTTGTAAATGAGCTTCGGGACACCTATAAAACCGCCTGGTTCGTCCAGTTGAATGTTGATGAGCAGGAAAGCATTGATTACATGGCAGAGTATGTTATGAAGGAGCATGGAAAGCTCGATGTGCTCATCAACAATGCAGGTATTTTCCTGGATGAGAACCGGTCAACACTCAATGTTGATATCGAGGACATGAGGAAGACCATGGAAACCAATGTCTATGGTCCCCTCCTGGTAACCCGTGCACTTTTACCGGCCCTGAAAAAGAGCGACTATGCCAGGGTGATAAATGTATCCAGCGAGATGGGACAGCTTACCGGCATGGGGGGCGGATCGCCGGCCTACCGGATATCCAAGACCGCCCTGAATGCCCTCACGGTTGTCCAGTCGAAGGATCTTGCTTCGGAAGGGATCAAGGTCAACACCATACACCCCGGCTGGGTACGCACGGACATGGGGGGATCGAATGCCCCCAGGTCTTTAGAGGAAGGCGCCGATACTGCCGTCTGGCTTGCGACAGAACCGGACATACCCACCGGGCAATACTTCAGCGAACGCAGGGTCATGGACTGGTAGGCTGGTGACAGCCCGCAAAGTAACACCATGAATTCCGTCGTGTATCCAGTACTTAGTTCAGGTAACTTCACGTAATGCTACAGGCTCACCCATGAACCGGTTTCAAGGGATTCTGTAAGCGCATTGCTGAGTATGAGAGCGGAGAGTCCGTCGATCTGGTTCACCAGCGGGGTGGTCCGTTCCCTGACAGCTTGCAGGAAATCCTCAAGGTTATCCCTTACAGCTCTTTCCAACACGGCAGGATCGGGTGCAAGCCGTGGTTCTACTTCGTTGTTTACAGCCAGCATACCCGTGTGATCTGTCACTGCAGTGAACCCTTCCCCGGTGAGTTCCATATTCCAGCCGGTTTGTCCCCCGTCAAAATGAATATACAGTTCAAAATCCTCATATCTGCACCATAATCCCAGGAGTTCTCCGCCGGAATCTGCTTCCCCCTTGAGGGATAAGGGATAGGAATCACTGGTTATGGATACAATCCTCTGCAGTGCCTGGGCAGTTCCTGCAGTACCGGCGATGCTGAAATCTCCTGCCAGGTTTTGCGGGTGGCAGTTTATCCGTACCTGCTCTAATCTCACTTCCTGCGCTGAGATCTCTTTCCTCAGCACGCGGAAGGAGGGATAAAACATAAGGGGATTGATCAGGCCAACATGCCTTCCGTGGTTTTCAATGAATTCCGAGATGTTCGCAAATTCGCCAAGATCATGGCACAGCGGGTAGGTGGTGAGGACATCCATGCCCTTCTCAATAAGCATCAGGATCCTGGCAGGCTTGGTGGCGGTATTAGCCTCCAGGAATGCTATATTGGAATTGCCGGCAAGCGTTCTTTCCAGGGAACTGATCACAAAACCGGTTTTTCGTATCCCCCTGAAATATTCCCTGTATTTATCATAACTCTCCCGGCTTCCGATGAAATCTATGCTGATTTCGCTTTTTCCCCTTCCGGACAGGCAGGAAGCCAGCATGGCCGGGGAGAGGGTGCCGATCCCTGCCAGGGTCAGTGCGGAACCTAAAAAACTGCGCCTTGAGTGATCCATAACCCTTTAAAAATAGTGTTTTTATGCCATCCTGTTACATTTCTGTCAATCTTGTATACCGGAATATGTGGATCAGAATGAGGTTACTATCGCATAATAATCTCTGGTGTATATATGTGCCTTATTACCAGTTATTTATGACTAAATAATTTGTTGCTGATACAAGTTATGTACCAGTAATGTTACATAAGTATTACTGTCCACACCCATGATTGATACATATCTGGCAACAATGGTTACCCTGCTGCTAGATATCTGCAGTCCTGTCATCGTAATTTTACTATTGAAATCTCAATGATGATTTCAGGGATCTTGAAAATGTATAATACAATATAAACAGGAGGACCAAATCATGAAAACCACAAAAACTAAAAGAGCAGATCTCCCGAGGCCGCTCAGAGTGATCATTTTTGTTTTCGCGATAGCCACACTCTGCCTGCCCAACTGGATCATTCTGAATGCAGGTGATCCGCTGGCGCACCGTTCAGATTTTGAGTCCCGCTTCAAGGATGTACTGGCCGTACAGCCGGAACAGGAAATCGGGCTGGAAAAATGGATGCTGTGCAACGAAGCATGGTGCAAGGATGGCATAGCAGAAATCCAGGAACCCGAAATCCAGGTGGAGGACTGGATGCTGAACATCGGTAACAGTCACCAGTTTGCAGCTGCCGATCCCGAGATACAACTGGAGGAGTGGATGCTGGACTTTGCCATATGGCCGCATGCTGCCCATGAGCCGATCATGGCAGAAAACGCTGAGAAGTAGGCTAATGTTACATAATTTCTCTCATCTGTTACATACATGATAGATTTCTTCACATATCCGCCATAGCTTAGTGTTTGTAAATCTGTGGGAACCACTTTGCCAGCCAGCAAGGTAAGTAGTCCGGAGAAATGCCGGGTGACAGGAA
>CBFDEE010000183.1:0-5767 GCA_965603745.1 uncultured Bacteroides sp.
GGATTGGAACGTGGGTGCGCCCTACTATGCCTACACACCGGACAGGTTCTTCGAGGATATTGTCCTGACAACGGAAAGGAAAACCTTTACCGTCCAGACGAGGGAAATCACTTTAAGCCAGGGCATGTACCAGGTCTTTTTTGCCAATTTCCCTGCAGGCCCGGCCGGAGGGAACTGGCGCAGGTCCGTCTGCGTAGACAGGCTGCATTACAACGAAGACGGGAGCATGCAGGAGATCGTCCAGACAGCGGAGGGCGTGCCCGAAATTCCGCTGGGGTCGGGGGACAGGATCTCTCTGCGGGGGAAAGACCTGCAGGTATACCCCAATCCTTTACAGGGAAACTTTCTCAGGGTCGGCCTGCCGCCGGAATATGCCGGAAGGCAGGCAAGTATAAGCATCCTAACTACTGATGGCCGGGTCATCTACAGGGAACAGAGCAACGGAAGTACAGATTTGATACTGGAGCCCGGACTTGCTCCGGGGACCTACATTATCCTCAGCCGTTCGGGTGAACTGTTCAACTCCTCCCTCCTGCTGGTAAGCGGCAGGGAGTAGCAGTGAAAAACACATTCAGATCATCGTGCACTTTACATTATTTATTATGTTTATCTTTCAAATTATGAAGGCGGGAAGGAGAATATTGTTGGTTTTACTGGTGATGTACCCTGTTTTAACCAGCGAGGGCCAGGACCAGGATTCCATTGCCCATTTCATGCAGCAGTATGATTACCAGGAAGCCATAGAACATATGGACCATGCGGATCCGGATGGCATCGATCCGGCAATTATGTTCCTGAAAGCCACCGCTCTCAAGGGCTTGAACAAATACCAGGAAGCCCTTCCCCTGCTGGAACAGCTGGCAGGGATCGATTCCTCCAATATCCGGTACCTTATCGAAGCCGCCGGATGCTGCAGTGAGTTGGGAAATTACCGGGAAGCCCGGAAGTATTATTCCATGGCCCTGTCCATCCAACCGGACAATCCATATCTTATCAGTCATATGGCAGATGTTTTTTTCCGGGAAAAAAATTACGAGGAAGCAAGGGGGTATTATATGATGGCATACTCTGCTGACCCTGACTTTTACCTGGCCAGGCAGCTGGCAAGGTCTTACGATAACCTGGGACTAGCAGACACCGCAGTTTATTATTACCGCAAAGCCCTGCAGCTTAATCCGGCCGACTACAACTCAACCTACCGCCTGGCCAATCTTCACAAACTGAAGGAGGAATACAGGCAGGGCATCCTCCTGACGGATCTCTTCCTGGAAAGCGACTCGATCAACATTGAAATGCTGAAACTGAACGCTTTCCTTAACTTTCTGGAAGAGAATTACGAAAGATCGACAGAACGATTCGAGCGCTGCCATGCCCTTGGCGACACATCTGAATTCCTTAACAAGTACCTGGGGTACAGTTATTTCAAGACAGAAAAATACGGCGAGGCAAAGATCTTCCTTGAAAAGGCCTGGCTCAGGGACACCCTGAATGCGGACCTGTGCTACATCCTTGGTCTATCCTGCGACTACTCGTACTATAAGAAACAGGGAATAGAATACCTGAACAAAACCGTTGAGCTGATCATCCCGGCACCCGAACACCTGTCACACGTCTACCAGGACCTTGGAAAAGCCAATACGGGATATTATAAATACGACGATGCGCTGGATGCGTATTTCAAAGCCCTGGAAATAACTCCCGGGGATACCCTGCTGATTTTCCAGATTGCCAGCCATTATGATAACTGGATAAAGGATAAAGATATGGCTCTTTTCTACTATGAAAAATTCATGGAAACCCGCCCGGAAAAAAGAAAATCCCTTCCGAAAATACCTGTAGAGGGAGGCATGACCGTTTCTTATTACGATTATGCGGAAAGGCGGATAAAGGAGATCAGGGAGGAGATCTTCTGGGAAGGAAAAGAAAGAGATTAGGATTAATTTTATTCCATGACCGGGCTGAATTAAGCCATGCAAGCAACCTGTTCTGTTGATGCGGCGTCTATTGTAATTAGAGATATCATTTCATGAAGAAAACACTATTCGGTTCATTTCCCCTGAAGCTGGCCAGCACTTACTCCCTGTTTTTCTCCACCTGCCTGCTTTCAACCTCAGGGTACCTTCGTTACAAATCCCGGAACCTGCGTATATTTTCCGCTTGCCTGCTTTTAATCTCCGCTTGCCTGTTCCTGTTTTCCGGCTGTAACCGCGAGGCAGTGGGTCCCGATTATCCCATAACCTACGTGTCCGGCGAGTACCGGATTGTTACGGATGTCAGGCTCTTTTCCTATGAGGGAGAGGTAATGGAGCGGGATATCATTGATAAATACCTGGAACAGCTTGATACCTGGGTATTTCACAGGACAGGGGATACGGTTATGCCTCCCCGTTTCAACAATACCGTTGTGTACCTTTAGGCAGGTACGGTGCTGTTTCAAACCTATGAACTATGGAAAAAAAGGATCCCGAGGCGGGAAGGTGGATATATCTTCTATTATATGCCCGATACCCTGGTCGGCATCCCTTTCGTACCGCAGATCCTGGAGTTCAAGGATATTGTGCATATTATAGGCGTATTCAAACCCTATTACAAGGAGCAGTTTCGTCTTCCCGCCCCGGGGGTCTGGACTTATTACGATATTTACGAAGCCTTTGTCTCATGGAAGAACGGACAGGACCTTGTATTCCCATCCATGAGTTTTGTTGTTTCCAGGTGGGATTACAACAATGACTTCGATCCGGACGTTATCAGCCTGCTCAGGGAAACAGACACCCTTGCCATTGAGCAATACGAAACCGTTTTTGTGAGGCTCGATGAATAGCGGTAATTCATAAAACTCAGTGGCGAGGCCGGGTCTGAAAAGTATGGTTAACTTTAACAAAAAACATTCTCAATGCATTTTCAACGATTTCAATTCATATTTATACTTCTGCTGATCGCGATCCCTTCCCGTTCACAGCTTGTGATCAACGAGATCATGGCCTCCAATGCAGGATTCTCCTATGAGGAAGACTTTTATAATTTCTCCGACTGGGTTGAGGTGCGCAATACCGGGACAGAAACAGTGAACCTCGGCCTGTATTACCTTTCCGACGATCTTGATGAACTGAAGAAATGGAAGTTACCCGTTCACTCCCTGGCGGCCGGTGCTTACTACGTGGTCCATTGCGACAAGGAGGACAGCGGGAACCATACGAATTTCGGGCTCAGAACCGAAGGGGAAAGCGTATACCTTAGCGATGGCTCGGGAGGTATCATCAGCTACCTGGATTTCGGGCAGCAGTACCCGGATATCTCCTACGGCAGGGACCCTGCCGATCTGAACCGGCTGCTGTTTTGCGCCACACCCACGCCCGGAACGGCAAACCTGGTAACGGAAGCCACAGTGCCGGGTCCCCGTGCACAATATTCCATCCCAGCAGGAAGGCTGGATGCAGAGACCTCCCTCAGCCTCAGCGGGGAAGGAATACGGTATACGACCAACAACCATGAACCCACCGGGAATTCATCCAGCTATTCCGAACCCATCAGCCTGAACAGGACAAAGAATGTTAAAACCAAAACCTTCCAGGACGGTTACCTGCCGGGCGAGACCTATGCGAATACATATTTCCTGGGCGAGCATGAATTCACCCTCCCGGTCGTTGCCCTTTCATTCGATGTGAACCATTTCTACGATGATTGGATCGGCATCCATGTCAGAGGTAGTAACGGCGTTGCCGGGTACTGCGATGATGTGGCCAACTGGTACCGGGACTGGGAACGCCCCGCGTATTTTGAATATTTCGACGAAAATGGAGTGAAACAGATCTCCCAGGCCATCGGGGTAAAAATGGCCGGGGGATGTACCCGGGGAAGGGACCAGAAGGCCATGTCACTCTACGCCAGAGGTAAGTACGGGGATAATGATTTTGATTATGCATTTTTCCGGGAAAAACCCGACATCAACAGCTTTCCTTCCCTCCTGCTGAGGAATTCAGGGAACGACCAGGACCAGACCCTGCTCCGCGATGCCTTCCTCCAGGCGCTGGTCAAGGAATCGATGGATATCGACTACCAGGCCTACCAGCCAACAATCGTATATTTCAACGGTGCCTATCGCGGGATCTATAACCTCAGGGAAAAGACCAACGAAGATTACGTGGTTACAAATTATTACATTGATGAGGAGGATTTCGATATGCTGGAAAGGGACCGGGAGATCATACAGGGAACGGCTGAGCATTTTACTTTCCTGGTTGACTACCTGAACGAGTTCGACCTTTTTGAGGATGCCAAGTACCAGGTAGTGGCTTCCCGGCTGGATATCCAGGAATACATTAACTGGATGACCCTTAACCTCTATATCGGGAACAGGGACTGGCCGGGGAACAATCACAAGTTCTGGAAGAAAAAGGATGAATTGAAATGGCGCTGGCTGATGTTTGACCTGGATTACGGCTTCGGATTCCGGATGGACGAACAGGGCTATACCCATAAAACATTCGAACACGCTACAGATCCCGCTAGTACCTCTCGTTCTCACCCGCCCTGGTCCACCCTGCTGTTCAGGAAACTGCTTCAGAATGAGGGTTTCAAGAAACAATTCCTCAGCACATACCTCACGCATGTCTATAGTTCCTACGAACCGGCATGGTGCAATTACGTGCTCGACAGCCTTTCCGGGGTCATCGACTACGAAATCTATTACAACCAGCAGAAATGGGGACGGTCCAAGAGCCAGTGGGAGGATTTTCTGTCCACACTTAAAGTATATGCAGAGAACAGGCACGGATTCATGCCGGGTTATGTAAAAAGTTATTTCAACCTTTCATCGGATGAGGTAACCCTGGTCATAACCAATCCTGATGTACGGCAGGGAAAGGTGAAAGTAAACGAGGCCACCATTCAGATGTACCCGCTTAACCTTCACACTTACAAAGAATTACCTTTAAGCATCGAGGCAGTGCCCGGTAAGGGTTATCAATTCAGTCACTGGATGGATAACTCCAGCGCAAGCCTTTACAGTGAAATGATACGGATCAGCTCCGATTCAAGTCTGGAATTGAGCCTTGAACCGGTCTTTGAAGCTATCGGGGAAACCGCCGGCATACACCTGAATGAAGTATCAGCCAGCACATTCCTGTACCAGGATGAGTTCGGGGAGAATACCGGTTTCGTGGAACTTTTCAATTCCTCAGGCAGCGAGGCCGTCCTTCGTTCCTTTTTCCTTTCAGACGACAGGGAAAACCTGACAAGGTATGCGGTCCCGGACTCAACCCTGATCCCCGCAGGGGGTTTTATAACCTTTTATACCGACGGTGAAGCCCGGCAGGGAAACCTGCATACAGACTTCCGGCTGAGCCCGGACGGAGAGCAGGTCTACCTGGCACAGAAGGTCGGGACTGACCTCATCATTAAGGATTCGGCCCGATTTGAATTTCTTTCGGCAAACCATTCCTTCGGGAGGTATGAAGACGGTACGGGGAGTTGGCGGCATATGTCCATGATGACCCCGGGAAGGCCCAATGAATCCTACGGACTGGGCAGCGGTCCGCCCGTTCCGGAAATAAAGACAGTATTTAAGCTCTACCCCAACCCGAACGCGGGTGACCTGTTCATTGCGGTCGAAGGGAATGGCGATTATCAGGGTGAACAATACGGCCCATCCGGCGGGAATTACTTCGTCGACCTGGTCGATATAAGCGGAAAGGTGGTTTACCCGAGGGTCTGGCTTAACGGGTCCCACAACCACCTGGATATAAGCATGCTGGACGGTGGACTCTAC
>CBFDEE010000184.1:0-5759 GCA_965603745.1 uncultured Bacteroides sp.
CATCACGGGCACGGTCAGCCCGTTCCATACTGGTTTATTCTCGTTTTGAAACGCGTCGCTTGGGCCGCTGCGCCCGATTATGACCAGATCGGCGGCATTCAGCATATCGATGGTCTCCTGTCCCTCACCGGTGATATAGTTATTCTCCGGCCAGAATTTGGTAACATTAAATCCCTGCCTTTCAAGGAAACTTATGTGTTCCCTTTCGAGGTTATCGTCCGTTACAAAGATGATGTGAATATCCTGTGGTGTCAGCCAGATGAGTTCCCTGACCTCCTGCCCCATCATCCTGCATATCTCTGCAAGATATACCGCCTGGGCATCTTTAGTAAGAGGGAAGAAATTATTCGTTCCGGCTACCTCGCTGCCCATGCCGAAATAGGTCCTGGATCCGGCAGGAGCATCTGTCGTTCCATCGTAAAACGGTACGCCCGGGGCGAACCTTGCCACCTGCGGCATACTGTCCTGGTAGGCAACCAGAATTTTTGCGTTGCTTGTTGAATCCAGGACGATGCAGTCGTGCGGGGGATTGAACCACTGAAGCGAATCCTCCTGCAGGTCGGCATACCTGTACAGGGAATCACCCGGATCCGTAACCTTCACCCAGGTCGACATATCATACTGCCAGGCTGCATGGATTTTTGCGCTGTTGAACAGGTTCAGCCGGTTGCTTCTTGCCGTCCAGGGACAGATGCACATGACCGGGGCAGTAAGGGAATTCCATACCGTCTTGCTATCTCCTCCAAAGGCCGCGCTGGGACTGCTGGGGCCAATTATAATCAGGTCGGCGGCATTCAGCATATCGATGGTATCCTGTCCCGCATCAGCGATCAATCCACTATGGGGCCAGAACATCTGTACATTGAAACCATGCCTTTCCAGGAATCGGATGTTTTTAACTTCCCTGTTTTCAGGTCCATAGGGATTATCAGGATTGTAAGGGGCTACGAAAATGATGGTATCCTGGGCATTTAAAAGTGCACAGAACACGATCAGCAACAGGATCATAACAGGCCTCTGCATTGTTAATTTCATTACCAGGGATTTAAAGTAAATAATAAAATGAGCTGCTGAGATATTAATTGGAACGATCAAAAAAGGAACACGCAAAAAGTACTGTGCAATATCGGCCGTATGTGCAAGTGCGGATTACTTTTATATAAATTTATTCTAAAATAATATGCTAGCCAAAAGATATACCCTGAAATTCATAACGGAAGTGATGTCAGGTATCCGATATCAGCCGGATCCCGGGAGGAAGATCACGGGCAGGAAAGTATTTATACGGTTAAACTGGATAAGAACAGGTGATCAATCACCCCTGAAAAAAGGCTGGAGAAGGCGTGTTCAATGGCCTTATTATTACTGTGATTGATAACTACCGAAACACTGACGTCCGCATCAAGAGAATGATATGTCATGGAATGATGAATAACATTGCCCTTGTGGCCGAACAGCTGATACCCGTCAACCTCAATGCTCATCGTTCCCAGGCTGCATGAATGCAGGATTTCAGCTAATAAATACGGTTGAGTTATTTAAATTGAAAGGGAGCCTCCCTGTTTTAGTTCATCCGGTTCAGCGAAACAGCCTGAGTGGAAACAGCATGGGGACCTTTTTACTGTAACTAAGGTATTCATCCCCGAAGCGCCTGATAAGCAGTTTTTCCTCGTAACGGGAGATAAACCTGTAAAACAGGATTATGACGATCCAGAATGCTGCAGATGCGATCGACAAAGTCATGCATATCAAACCGGCGTAAACAAGGATGGCCCCCAGGTATATGGGATGGCGTACAATGGAAAAGACTCCCCCTGTAATTACCTGCGGATGCTCGCGGGTTTCCCCGAATACTTTTTTTAGTCCGGGCCGGGCCAGGCTGAAGGACAGTATCAGCAGAATAGCTCCGGAGGGAAACCGGATGTACCAGGGAATAATGGCGGCCGCGAAATTGGTGAATTGCAAAACAAATGAATCGAGGATCCATACAGCCAGGAATACAAATAGAAATACCAGCTGAAGGGTGTCACCCAGCCTGTGTTCGCCGGCCAGGTCATTTCTGTCTGCATCCCTGCTGTGGTGGTGGGCCCGAAGGTTTTCAGAACTCATAGTTGATTGCTGTTTATATAAATAGGGACGAATCCATCCCTGAAATATTTTAATACCGGATAAAGGCCCCGGATCGGTTTGCAAGTGAAGAATGCAAAATTCCCGAAAATATATTTGCCGGGTTGTATCTTAGCTTCTGATGTTTTCCCGTCAGCTGTTCCCGAAAGGATCTTCGAGGGAATTGCAGAGCATTCCTCCCAGGTATTGCCCTCCTTCTTCCGTGACAACGAAACAGTCCTCGATCCTGATCCCGAATTCACCATAAATGTATATTCCGGGTTCGTTGCTGAAGGTCATCCCGGGCTGGAGGAGAAGCGGATTATCTTTTACCAGGTAGGGCCATTCATGTCCCTCCATACCGATCCCGTGACCCAGGCGGTGGACGAAATAGCTGTACTGCGGGCCATAACCAGCATCCTCAACTACCTTGCGGGCAATCCTGTCCAGTTCCCCGGCAGGAAGGCCCGGGCGAATGGCTTCATGGGCTGCCGCCTGTGCCTTTTTTACAATATCAAAAATCTTCTTCAGTTTATCATTCGGGGTCCCGCAAACGATTGTCCGTGTTACATCGGAACGGTATCCCTCCACGGAACATCCTCCATCCACCAGGATGATATCACCGTCCACCAATTCATTTTCGATCCGGGAGCCATGCGGAAATGCGGATTGGGCACCGAAAAGGGCCATTCCCCTGCCGGCAGTGCCAAGATGCTGATGCCCGTCCGAAATCAATGAACGCAGTTCGGAGGGTTTCATTCCGGGCTCAATTTGTGAAAATGCCCAGTTATATGCCTTTTTGGTAATGTTGTTGGCCAGGTCCATATAGGCAAGTTCCTTCCCGGACTTAATCCCCCGGCAGCCGTTGATAACAGAGGAACCATCCATCAATTCAACATCTGATTCCCTTCTTATGCCCTGGATAACAAAGCTTCTGACATTGGGATCAAGGGCCACCCTTTTTGCAGGAGAAGGAAGGGACTTAAATATTTTATCAAGCAGGCGATACGGGGATTCATGTTCCTGCCAGGTTCGAATGTCTTTCCCGAAACGGATCAGTTCCTCTGCACGGGGACCCTCAAACCCGGGACATATCCAAACCGGTTCCCCGCCGGCAGGCAGGACAACTCCGAAAACCCTTTCGCTCATCCACCATCTCATATCGAAGTAATACTGCATATTAATGCCACCTTCTATCCAGAGTGCATCCACCCCGGATTCCTTCATCAGCATCCTGGCTTTTTCCTGTCTTGCCAGGTAATCGGCATCCGTAAGTCCCTCAACTCCCGCTGTCATGTCCTTAACAGCAGATTCACCGTTTTCGGATTTGCATGACTGGATAAAGGCCGGAACGATCCCGGTGGCAGCCAGGGCCAGTCCCCCGTGCCGGATAAAACCTCGACGATCCTGTTTCATAGATTGAATATTTTAACGATCCAGGCTTGTTTGCATGGAGACGGCGATTACCTGGTTGTGGAAATAAAGATAGTGATTTACCCGTTTTCCCCTTTCCTGTATTCTTCGATCGGAGTGCATGAGCAGACCAGGTTGCGGTCTCCGTACCCGTCGTCGACCCTTGCCACGGCCGGCCAGAATTTATTGTCCCGTACCCAGTTCAGGGGAAAGGCTGCCTTTTCCCTTCCATAGGCATGCTCCCACTTGTCACTGCTTGCCTCGCCGACGGTATGGGGGGAATTTTTCAGCACATTGTCCGATGCATCCGCCGTTCCGTTGCGGATATCTTCTATCTCGGCATGAATGGTTTTAAGGGCTTCGACGAAGCGGTCAAGTTCTTCCTTCGATTCGCTTTCGGTGGGTTCGACCATGAGTGTGCCGTGGACCGGGAAGGACAGGGTCGGCGCATGGAACCCGAAATCCATCAGCCGCTTGGCAATATCTGCCTCTGTAATGTCCGCAACCTGTTTAAAGGGACGGCAGTCGAGGATCATCTCGTGCCCCACATAGCCATGCTCCCCGGTATACAGTATTTCGTAGCTGTCCTTCAGTGAAGATGCCAGGTAGTTAGCATTCAGGATCGCATAGCGGGTAGCCTCTGTAAGTCCCTCTCCTCCCAGCAATTTAATATAGGCATGGGAGATGGTAAGGATGCTGGCGCTACCCCAGGGAGCGCCGGAAATGGCCGGGATCCCTCTGATGCCACCTGTTTCAGCCAGGGGGTGTGTGGGCAGGAATTCGACCAGGTGATCGGCCACGCCGATGGGCCCCATTCCGGGTCCCCCTCCCCCATGCGGGATGGCGAATGTCTTATGCAGGTTCAGGTGGCACACATCGGCTCCGATCAGGGCCGGATTTGTCAGCCCGACCTGGGCATTCATATTGGCGCCATCCATGTATACCTGTCCCCCGTTCTCATGTATCACCCCGATCATCTCCATCACCTTCTCCTCAAAGACCCCGTGGGTGGAGGGATAGGTGATCATGAAGGCAGCCAGATGGTCCCTGTGTTCCGTTGCCAGGGATGTCAGGCGCTCCAGGTCTACATTCCCCTTTTCGTCACAATCAACCACCACAACCTCCATCCCGGCCATTACGGCTGAAGCCGGATTGGTCCCGTGCGCCGAAGCAGGGATCAGCACCACGTTACGGTGCCCCTCTCCACGGCTCTTATGCCAGGCCCGTATGACCATCAGTCCCGCGTACTCCCCCGAAGCCCCCGAATTGGGCATAAAGGTGATCTCCGCGAAGCCTGTGATCGTTTTGAGGTCATTTCTCAGTTCATTGAATAGCTGGTGATAACCTTCAGCCTGGGCAATGGGCACAAATGGATGCATATTACCAAATTCCGGCCAGCTCATCGCCAGCATTTCGATGGCTGCATTCAGTTTCATGGTGCAGGATCCGAGGGATATCATGGAATGTGTAAGGGAGAAATCCTTTCTTTCCAGCCGCTTTATATAACGCATCAGTTCCGTCTCGGAATGGTAGGAGTTGAACACCTCCTGTTCCAAAAAGGAGGATTCCCTCAAAAACGGTCCCAGTCTATGGTTTTTACCGGGCCCGCTGATTTTACCAGCCTCGTTTTTCTCGCCGTGCCCGTTGTTTATTCCAGTCCCAGTGTTCATGCCGGGTTCGCTTAGAGGGCTGAATTTTTGTTTTGATGCAAGGGCAAATACTTCAAGTATGGCATTAAGGTCTTCAATGCCGGCGGTCTCATCCATGCTGATCCGCACCGTTTGCTCATCCGGGTAATAAAAGTTCAGTTCCCTTTCTAGGGCCAGCTTTTCTATTTCCGATGCCTTCTGTCCGGCAGGCAGCAGGATACTGAGTGTATCGAATAAGTTCCCGGCAGAAAGGGTATAACCCATGGTTTCCAGCTGACCGGCCAGGATTGAGGCATACCTATGTATGGTTGAGGCAATACGGTGGAGTCCCACGGGACCATGCCAGCATCCGTACATACCGGCCATGCTGGCCAGCAGTGCCTGTGCGGTGCATATATTGGAAGTGGCCCTCTCCCTCTTGATATGCTGTTCCCTAGTCTGGAGCGCCATCCGGAGTGCAGGGTTCCCGTGACGGTCGACAGATACGCCGATGATGCGTCCCGGGATATTCCGTTTGAATTTATCCCTTGTCGCAAAATAGGCTGCATGCGGTCCCCCGTACCCCATGGGAATCCCGAAGCGCTGCGTGGA
>CBFDEE010000185.1:0-5752 GCA_965603745.1 uncultured Bacteroides sp.
GGATCGCTGAGCGCCGGTAGCACCCCGTGAATAGGACATGGGTGTTCCCCGCACAGGGCTCAGGTACTGTTCAGTGTTTTAATGTCTTCGTAATGAAAGTCAAAACTGATCTCGAAACAATCAACGAATTTTTCCTTTAACAGGGATATCAGGCGGGGGGGGTCCTCACAATAAAAGATAAAGGCACCACCGCCGCCGGCCCCGGCGATCTTGCCTCCATATGCCCCGTTCTCTAGCGCAAAGGAATACATCTCATCGAGGTATTCGTTGGTTGTCGATGAAGCAAGCTGGATCTGTGCCCTGTAGTTCATCTGCATGATCTCGGCACATCTAATGAAATCCTTTCCCAGCAGGGCTCTCGCAAAATCCTGTCCGTAGGCGGCCAGCCTGTCAAGCGCTTCCTGTCCTTTTTCGGACCGGTGGTTCTTGTAGACTTCTTCCACTGCTGATTGTGCATTCCTCGATGCCCCGGTGTGGATCAGTACCAGGTTTTTCCTGAATTCATCCAGGACCCTGGCAGGCACCTCAATATCCACAGGCCTGGCATAATCCTTACCACATTCCCAGCAATTAAATCCTCCCTTCACAATGGAATACTGATCCTGCCGGCCGATAGCCCAGTTGAGCTCCCTGTTCTCAAGATTAAAAAGGTCCTCGCTGATCTGCGCCACTGTCCGGGAATCAGAATTATAATTTTTTGAGCTGATCAGTTCAAGCAGCTTGGCAGCTGTGGATGTGCTCAATCCACGTCCCCTGGGGTACCCGCTGAAATTGAAGACACCGTTCTTAAGTTCTATCAGGGGACTGATGGTGATGTTTGAGACGTAGCCGGTCTTGTCCCCCATTATATAAGGAACATCTGTCCATCCCCCGGCAAAATCGATGCGCAGGGGTGCCCGGTAGGCAAACTGGATCTTGTCAATGATCCGGGAGGTCGAAGTCGGCTCCAGTACTTTGGGGACCTCCCGGTTTACAAATACCATTCTGGTACCAGTCTTCCTGCACAGGGATTTTTTTTCTTCTATGCCCGAATCGTCTCTGTTTAAAACAAACACATCCGGCTTCAGGTTCTCCATTACACCCCTGAAATCAATTTTCCCGGGAGAAAGTTCCATATCATTCAGGGTGGCATAGTCAACATCCTGAAAGGCTGCAATGAGATATACCCGGTTGTTCTCCGGGTTTACGGGACGAGAAGGTCCTTTGAGTTCGGATATCACATGATCCCGTCCTACTCCTACCACCAGTATGTCGCCGTGTTGGCGGCACTGGTTAAAAAAAACGGCGTGCCCGCTCTGCAGGATATCATAGCAGCCCGTGCAGAATACAATCTTTTTATCCGGGTGCCGCTCCCTTATTCGGGACAATTCCTCCTGTGCAAGGACTTTGTCTGCAATGGTCTTGAAAAGCATGTGCTGAATTTCCCGTAAATATACAAAGCCGGAATGATTTATCTCTGCAATATAACAGGACTATCTATGATAAATTCCAGAGTAGCCGTTGTACAGGCACAGCCTTTTCTTTTTAATGCTGGGTAAACCATATGCTGACAGATACTACTACCGACCCGATGCGGTCAGTTTCAGGCTGAACCTCCCCGGAAACAAAAACTAACTTTCCGTCGGCATCTCTTAAACCGGCGCAGCAAAATACCGGTTAAACACCTGAGGATTAGTTAAAAAAGACACCTGACTTCGCGTCAGCTAAGTAGTGTCGTTTTAACAATCCGAAGGTGCCGGTATTTTAAAGGCGCCTTGCTTAAGAATGCCTCCGGACAATCAGTTGTTTTTATCTCCGGGGAGATCAGGCCATGGGGGGAATGCATAGGTTACGGATGCATTTACAATATAGTTTTATTAACTTTGTGTGCTCTCAGATTTAACTATTTATGGGTAAAAGACAGAACAGGACATTCGGGGACCGGCTGCGGGATAAGTTCAGGCTGATCATATACAATGACAACACATTTGAGGAAGTCTGGTACCTGAGGCTGACCCGTCTGAATATGTTTGCCCTGAGTACAACAATATTCATCCTGATCGTGGTGGGAGTATTCGCGCTTGTGGCCTATACAAGCATCCGTGAACTCATCCCCGGTTACCCTGACGGGAACCTCAGAAGAACCATCCTCATGAATGCAGTAAGGCTTGATTCCCTCGAGAACGAGATCCGGATGCGGGACCAGTATTTTCAGAACATCAGGGCCCTGGTTTCGGGAGAAGAACCGGATAATCTGGTAAACCTGTCCGATACATCTGTCGAAATCAGCGATGTGGATTTCTCAAAATCAATCGAAGATTCAATTCTCCGGATGCAGATCGAAGAAGAGGAACAATACAATCTTTCAGTACTTCCCCTGCAGTCCTCTCCAAGGGACCTGGCAAGCATCCACTTCTTTGCGCCTGTAAGGGGACATATCACCAGGCCATTTAAATCAACTGAAAACCATTTCGGCACAGACATAGGGGCGGAACCTAATGCCGTTGTCAAGGCAACCCTTGACGGTACCGTAACCATGGATGGATGGACGGTGGAAACCGGTTATGTTATTTATATCCAGCATGAAAACAACCTGATCTCGGTATACAAGCATAATTCAATACTCCTGAAAAAGACCGGGAATGTCGTGAAAGCAGGTGATGCCATTGCTATTATCGGCAATTCCGGTGAACTGACCACGGGACCGCACCTCCACTTTGAATTATGGCATAACGGCACTCCGATCGATCCACAATCATATATTGTCTTTTAAATGCAGAAGAATATAGCCATTCTTGGGTCAACCGGGTCTATTGGCACCCAGACACTGGAGGTTATTCAGAAGCATCCCGGGCATTTCAGCATTGAAATGCTGACTGCCGGAAGGAATGCAGAAGAACTGATCCGCCAGTCCAGGGAATTCCATCCGAACCACGTGGTCATAGCCGATGAGGGAAAATACAGCCTTGTCAGGGAGGCGCTTGCAGACCTTCAGGTTAAGGTACACGCCGGTACCGATGCCCTCGAACAGCTTGTGCAGATGGAATCAATCGATGTGGTGTTAAGCGCCCTTGTCGGGTTTTCAGGCCTTCGTCCCACTCTGAGAGCCATTGAAGCAGGCAAGAATATCGCCCTGGCCAACAAGGAAACGCTGGTGGTCGGGGGAGAACTGGTCATGCGTAAAGCAACTGAACACAAGGTAAATATCATACCTGTCGATTCCGAGCATTCAGCCATCTTTCAGTGCCTTGCCGGGGAAGACATGGCTGCTGTTGAAAAGATAATACTGACGGCCAGCGGAGGACCCTTCCTGGGAAACAGCCGGGATGCCCTTGAAAAAGTCACCAGGGAACAGGCACTTAACCATCCCAACTGGAGCATGGGCAACAAGGTAACCATTGACTCGGCAACTCTAATGAACAAGGGACTGGAGGTGATCGAGGCCCACTGGCTTTTTGGCCTGAAGCCCGAACAGATTGAAGTGGTGATTCACCCGCAATCCATCATTCATTCCATGGTGCAATTCGTGGACGGTTCCATTAAAGCCCAACTCGGCATCCCGGACATGAAGCTTCCCATCCTGTATGCCCTGGCTTACCCCGGGCGCCTGGAATCGGACTTCGAGAGATTTTCTTTCGTCGATTATCCTTCCCTCACATTCCTGCCGCCCGATACCGGCATTTTTCGTAATCTTGACCTAGCCTACAAAGCCCTTGAGCGAGGAGGCAATATGCCCTGCATCCTGAATGCCGCTAATGAAGTCGTTGTGAATGCATTCCTGGAGGGGAATATTGGATTCATGGACATGCCACGCGTGATCGAAAAAACGATGGAAAGCACAGAATTCATGGTAAATCCGGACCTTGAGGGATATACAAAATCGGACTCAGATGCAAGAAAAATTGCCGAAACCCATGTTTTTAGATAATTTTGCCGCGTTCTGTCAGTAGAAGATAATTAAAGAGATTTGCATAATGACGATATTAGTTCAAGTAGCCCAGTTCCTGCTCAGCCTGTCAATCCTGGTTTTCCTGCACGAAATGGGACATTTCCTTTTTGCCAAGTTATTCCACACCCGGGTTGAAAAATTCTACATATTCTTCAATCCCTGGTTCTCTTTATTTAAGAAGAAAATAGGGGAAACCGAATACGGGATCGGCTGGCTTCCCCTCGGCGGGTACGTAAAGATATCCGGGATGATCGATGAGTCGATGGACAAGGAACAGATGAAACAGCCACCACAGCCATATGAGTTCAGGTCAAAACCCGCCCACCAGCGACTGCTGATCATGATCGGAGGCGTGCTGGTGAATTTCCTGCTGGCCCTGGTCATATACTCGTTCATACTCTATATCTGGGGAGAGCAATACCTTCCAACCAGGAATGCCAAATACGGGATCATGTGTGATTCGGTTGCACTCGATATCGGCCTGCGAAACGGAGACAAGATACTCTCGGTGGATAACAGGGAGATTGAGAAATTCAATAACATCTTTCATGACATTGTTGTCGAAAATGCCAGTTCCATCCAGGTTGAACGGGACGGGGAAGAGGTGGATATCCAGATCCGTGAGGAGCACATCGCCCCGCTGCTGAAAAGTTCGTACTTCATCACCCCCCGCTTTCCTTTCATCGTAGAGGACTACCTCAAGGAATCGCCCGCAAGGGAAGCAGGGATCCTGCCGGGTGATCAGATAGTTGGCATTAACGGAATAGAGACGGAATTCTTCGATGAATTCAGGACCGAACTTACCGGGCTGTCAGGTGAGAGCATTGAGGTCAGCGTCATAAGAGGGGAGGAAAAGCTTGATGTTACACTGATAACAACGGAAAATGCAACCATAGGGGTCAGTGCCCTTATTAATGCCGAACATTTCTTTGAACTGGAAAGAATCCAGTACAGCTTCCTGCAAGCGGTACCTGCAGGGATCATCAAAGGATTCAGTCGTGCCATAAGCTACGTCAAACAGCTGAAACTTATTTTCACACCAAAAACGAAAGCATACGAATCCATTGGTGGATTTATCAAGATCGGAAGTTTCTTTCCGACAGTGTGGGACTGGCGCCTGTTCTGGGAAATGACAGCCCTTCTTTCCATCATCCTCGCAATCATGAACCTGCTGCCTATCCCGGCACTGGATGGCGGTCATGTTATGTTCCTGCTCTATGAGATAGTCAGTGGCAGGAAACCCGGCGATAAGTTCATGGAATACGCCCAGATTGCCGGGATGGCTATTCTGCTTATGCTGCTGCTGTATGCCAATGGAAACGATGTGGTACAATTGTTCCGCAAATAACCATCCTGTAAAGAAATTTTATGTAGGTTTGTATAGTCGATAAACTCAAGAATATCATGGAACTTTTAATCATACTTGGCATACCGGGACCCTGGCAGATCGTTCTGATCGTTCTCGTTGTATTGCTACTCTTCGGGGGGAGGAAAATCCCCGAACTGATGAGAGGCCTGGGACAGGGCATGAAAGAATTTAAAAAAGCCACCAAAGACGAGGATAAAACAGAGGAAGAAGAAGACAAGGATATCGATAAAGAATAATTCCTATCCGTTTTGTAAACTACCTGTCATTCACTTCCCGGGAACCGGAACTGGCAGGTTTTTTTTATCCAAAAAAATGAAATCCCCGAGGTCGTTCACAGATGTCCGTAATTCCATAGCATCCGGTGATATTGAATTGCCTGGACTGGTGGAGCACTATGCCAGTAGGATAAAACAGGAAAAGCGGCTGAATGCATTTATCGAAGTATTCGAGGAGGA
>CBFDEE010000186.1:0-5678 GCA_965603745.1 uncultured Bacteroides sp.
GGATATGGGATATCCGGGCAAGCTGGAACTATCGCTCACCTATACACTGACAGAGGACAATGCCCTGGAAGTAGTTTATAAAGCGCTTACCGATGCACCCACAGTTGTGAATGTTACACAGCATACCTATTTTAACCTCCTGGGCGAAGGAAAGGGAGATATCCTTAGCCACGAACTCATGCTGAACGCCGATCATTATACTCCAGTGAATAACAGGCTGATACCAACAGGAGAGATCGCAGCCGTGGAAGGCACCCCGATGGATTTCACCAGCCCGGTCACTATAGGTAAAAGGGTGAATGAGGAATTCGAGCAGCTTGTTTTCGGCGGGGGATACGATCATAACTGGGTGCTGAATGAGGGGGGCGAGGGACTAAACCTTTCGGCAACTCTGTACTGTAAAGAGACCGGAAGATTCATGGAAGTCCTTACAACCGAACCCGGAGTCCAGTTTTACTGTGGTAATTTCCTGGACGGTTCACTCACGGGTAAATCCGGCGGTACTTATGGGCACCGCAGCGGATTATGCCTGGAGACCCAGCATTTCCCGGATTCACCCAACCAGCCGGACTTCCCATCAACGGTGCTGAATCCCGGCGAAGAATATTATACCAAGACCGTTTTCAAGTTTTCCGTGAAATAGAATAAATAAGAGGAGAGTAAAAAGCGCTTCTTCCAGGGGCGCTTTTTTTAATTTGAACGATTTGAGCGCGATTAGAACCGGTGCAAAAGGATGACCTGTGCGGAAATATAATTATCATTCGAGCCGGATCCGTCAGGTGAATAACCGTCCAGGAAATCAGTTGTTGTCACCCTGCCACCAAACTGGAATCCCCAGAATAAATCGGCATTCACACGGTACAGGAAACCGGCCCCGCCAACCAGTATCACGGTATACCGGCTGAAGTCCGGAAGCTCCGCTGCATCCTCATGAGTATGGTTGGGAAAAAACACCAGGGGTCCCCCTCCTGCATACAGGTAAGGCCTGACCCTCGGTTTATATCCCATATGTCCGCCTTTGCCCTGTCCCCTGCCCTCCTTGAGCAGGTAAAACTCGATCTGGCCGGTTAGTTCTGCCAGGATGGTATAGTAATCCATCGTCATGTTCCCGTTTTCAGGAACGGCTCCCGAGCCAAGTCCCAATCCACCACCAATGCTTGCTTTTAAGGCAATATGAGGATGCAGCCGGTATTTACCCGTAACCTCTATATTCCCTCCGGTCCCCACGTTTCCAATATCTGTCATCAGAAAGGTCGGTCCGGCACCAAACTGCAGTTCAAAGAATGTCTGCCTTGATCCCATCTGGCTGAACAGGCTGCCATATATCAGGAAGCACAAAAGCAGACAAAATGCTGTCCTTTTCATAGAAAATCAAGTTTTGCCCATAATGTACGAAAAAAAGAAAGGAAGGTTACCCGGAGGAAAAAAATTGTATGGTCATGACATCCTGCTACGCCGATAACAGGATGCATGTTCCCTGTCCGTAAATCCGCGGCGCATACCCGGGATCAGTACATTTTATTGATCATGGCCCCGATCTCGTTGCGTTTTTTCATGGAGAACCTTATCTGCTCCCCGCTCTTCATTACAACATTAAGGCCATTAGGAAGTATCTTTCTGGTATTAAAGAAGATAACCTCAAGAATATCAGCCGGTATGATCTCAAGGTCAAATTTGTCACCGTTCCCATTCGATGCCTTGAAATATATTCTTTGATTGGTCAGGATCAGTTTTCCGCCAACCTTCTCAGAATTGACGAGATAATTCGAGTCCCCTGCCTTTACTACTACTTCATTAGCTTTCAGTGGAATAACCATTTTGCCGGATTGTTTTAGGTTTTAACAGCATTGTTAATCGCACAAACAATGCCATATATATTAAATCACAGATATTCAATTATTTAACAAATTCCCTGCATCTTAAACAGGACTCCGATTGTAGCAAATTCGAACACATGTGTACGGTTTGATACATCTGTCTGTTAGACGAGTCAGCTTGCGTTTCGTTACATTTTATTACGAACTGAATAAAAAATACGCAAATATGGCATAATAAGATATTTTTCTCTGTAAATTTGGATCTTTATTTTTCCAAGTGAAATCATTCCTGAACATACTTACTTCTTTCAGGCTGACCGGACTTATTCTGATGGTCCTTCCCTTTTCCATCGCCCTTGCCACTTTTATTGAAAATGACTTTGGCTCCTCAACCGCACGTGCCCATATATATAATGCCAGCTGGTTCGAAGCCCTTTTTATTCTCGCCGGAGTTAACCTGCTGGGCAGTATGGTGATACACCGAGTATACAGAAAGTCCAGGATCAGCATTCTGATGTTCCATCTGTCCTTCCTGCTGATACTCTCCGGGGCAGGCATCACAAGGTACAGCGGTTTCACTGGAATGATGCACATACGGGAAGGGGAACGATCATCGTTCGTACTATCGGATGAGGCATACCTGAGCGTTCAGGTAGTGGAAGCTGAGCATGCCTACAGGGATTCCAGGATGCTGCACCTTTCAGAACTAAGAAACCGGGGCCGTCTGATGAAGGTGCGTACCGGTGGGATTGCCGGGAACCGCAACCTTCAGGTAGATTACCTGGACCATATCTCAGATGCACGTTCCGGGAACGGAAAAACCGCCCTCTCGGTCCGGTTGTCCTCGGGAAATGATTCCATAGATATCACCATATGGGGAGGTAACGGGCTTCAGGGCGAATCCCGCCAGGTCCGGCTTGGTAATAAGGAGGTTCTTATTTCATACGGATCCCTGGGCCGCAGTCTGCCGTTCTCTCTTAAACTCGAGGATTTCATCCTGGATAGATATCCCGGCTCTGAAAGCCCGTCTTCCTTTGAAAGCAGGGTAATCCTGGAGGATGATCAGAATCAGCTTCAGAAACCCTGCAGGATCTATATGAACCATATCCTCAACTACCGGGGGTACAGGTTCTACCAGTCTTCTTACGATACGGATGAACTTGGTACGGTGCTTTCCGTCAACAGGGACCGGGCCGGCATCTTAGTCAGTTATGCGGGTTATATTCTTCTGGGACTGGGTTTCATTCTCAGCCTGTTCAATCCGAACAGCAGGTTCCGTACACTGAACAGGCAGCTTGCCCTTTCGGGGAAGGCAAAAGCCGCATCCGTCCTGCTGTTCATCACGATCTTAACCCTGCTGGGCGGCAGCCAGGCACATGCTGCACCTGACAGTTCAGTGTTTTCGATACCGGCGAGCCATGCCAGGGATTTCGGCAGGATTCTCGTTCAGGATCCCATGGGAAGGATCAAACCCCTGAATACTATGTCATCGGAGATCCTGCGCAAAGTCAGCCGCAAAATAACCTTCGAAGGAATGGGAGCCGATCAGGTCCTTCTTGGTATGCTTGCCGATCCCGTTCACTGGCAGGCTGTCCCCATGATCAAAATTTCCCATCCGGAAATATCGGAGCTCCTGGGAGTGGAAGGCAGGTATGTATCTTTCCTCGATTTTCTTGATCCGGAAACGGAAGAGGGATACAGGATCATCGAAGCAGTGATGTCCGCGCATGCCACAAAACCGGCAGAACGCAGTAAGATGGATACCGAGATACTGCGTGTCGATGAACGCATGAATATCTGTTACATGGTCTACAGCGCCAGTTTCCTGCGGATTCTCCCGGATATAAATGATCCCCGGCACACCTGGCATAATCCCATGAGTATATCCGGTGTCTATACCGGTGATGATTCACTGTTCGCCGTAAACATAACCGGCTTATACCTCGAGTCGGTCAGGGAGGGAATGGAGACGGGGGACTGGACCGCTGCCGGTGAATACCTGGGCTATATAAGGGTCTTCCAGAACCGCATGGGATCCGGGATCATGCCGCCCGCAGCCAGGCAGAAAGCTGAGATCCTGTATAACCGGGTTAATATATTCGACCGCATTGCAAGGTTTTACCTGGCAATTGGACTGACCCTGCTGGTAATTCTGCTTATCCGGATCCTGGGGAGGAAGGAGCGTTTTAAAAGGCTTCACCGTATCATGGTGATCCATCTGCTGGCGGGATTCGGGGTCCATACCCTGGGACTCGCGCTTCGATGGTATATTTCAGGGCATGCACCCTGGAGCAATGGATATGAAGCCCTGATCTACATCAGCTGGGCCGCCATGTTTGCCGGTGTGCTGTTCCTGCGCAGGTCTCACGCCCCGATTGCCGTGACCGCGGTGCTGTCCTGGATGATCCTTCAAACAGCCCACCTCAGCTGGATGGATCCCCAAGTCACCAACCTGGTCCCCGTTCTCAAATCCTACTGGCTGACCATCCATGTGGCGGTCATTGCTTCGAGTTACGGTTTTATGGGACTCGCCGCCCTGATGGGTTTTCTCAACCTGGTGCTGATGGGCGTATATTCAAAGAAGAACCGTGAGAGAGTCAGGTCAACCATAGATTCACTGAGTCTGATCATTGAGATAACGATTATAGTGGGACTCGGATTACTGGCTGTCGGGACCTTCCTCGGGGGAGTCTGGGCTAATGAATCATGGGGGTGTTACTGGGCCTGGGATCCAAAAGAGAGCTGGGCCCTGATCACCATCCTGGTTTACGCTTTCATTGTGCACATGAGATTTATACCGGGACTGCGGGGCCATTACCCCCTGAACCTGGCTGCCGTTTCAGGCTTTTCCTGTGTGATCATGACCTATTTCGGGGTTAACTATTACCTCTCGGGCATGCATTCCTATGCAGCAGGGGATCCTCTGCCGGTCCCAGGTTTTGTTTACTGGGCGGGTGCAAGCATTCTGGTTGTTTCAGTGACTGCCTGGTTAAGATTCAGAAAACCGGAGGGGGCCAGGGCATGAGATCCAGGATTTCAATATGGCTTGAACTGGGGAAGGTCAGGATAACAGTGGCCGTCAGTGTAACCACAGCCACAGGTTATCTGTTGCACACGAGTTCACTCTCATGTTAGTGGTTTTTAATTCCTGAACCAGTGCCCAATTATCATACCAGAAATTATGCAGGATGGATGAAGGGAGGAAGTCAGACCTTTACGTTCATGTAGAACAGGAACTTTTCATCGTCGACCGGTACAATGACATAAGAGGGTTCTGATGAGCTTGCCCGTATAATGTCAATAATGCCAAGCCCTGAGCCGCCCCATGGTCCGCCATCGTGTTCTCTCAGGATCTCTTTTGAGGTCTCCTTCAGCTCTTCATCCTTTAAGGACAGAAAATAATCCAGGATCTTTTTCAGATCGGAAATCTTCCCGGTTTCCACATAGTTGGCAGAAGAAATTGTGAAATGATGACTCTCAACTCCAATCGTAAAAAGTCCCTCTCTCTTATCACCCACGATAAGTCCGTGGTGCATTACGTTCTGGAGCATCTCCACCAGCACATGGAAAAGCGTCTTATATGCAGCATACTTTGTTTTTTTGACCATGAGGTTCTTTTCAATCATGTTCAGCAGTGGCAGAATGGTATGCTGGCGGAAGTCCCCCTGGTAAGCCATTATGATATTGGTCCTTCTCAGTATCTGGTTCAGTTGGATGGCATGGTCGATATGCAGTCCCTTTTCCTTCGCCCCGGCTTCGTTGTACTCATCTGAATCGATGATCATCTGCAGGTAGAAATAAGCCATCAACTCATTGATCATTTCGAACTCGGCTTCCAGCTTGCGGCCGGATTTTCGTGCC
>CBFDEE010000187.1:0-5643 GCA_965603745.1 uncultured Bacteroides sp.
TCCTCCTCTGACAGGCCGCGCTGGCGGCAGTAGAACAACTGGTCCTCGCCGATCCTGGATGTGGTCGCCTCGTGTTCGACCTTCGCCGTGGGGTTGCGTACTTCCATATAGGGGAAGGTGTGCGCGCCGCAGCGCTCGCCGAGCAGCAGCGAATCACACTGGGTGTGGTTACGGGCGTTCTCCGCCTTCGGTGTCATGCGCACCAGGCCGCGATAGGTATTCTGGCCCTCGCCGGCGGAAATGCCTTTCGACACAATGGTGCTGCGGGTGTTGCGGCCCATGTGGATCATCTTGGTACCGGTGTCGGCCTGCTGCCGGCCCCGGGTGACCGCGACCGAGTGGAATTCGCCGATCGCGTCATCGCCACGCAGGATACAGCTCGGGTATTTCCAGGTGATGGCAGAGCCGGTCTCCACCTGCGTCCAGGAGATCTTCGAATTATTTCCCTTACAGATGCCCCGCTTTGTAACGAAATTGAAAATGCCTCCCTTGCCCTCCTTGTCCCCCGGATACCAGTTCTGCACGGTAGAATATTTTACTTCCGCTTTTTCCATGGCGACAATCTCGACAACGGCGGCATGCAGCTGGTTCTCATCCCGCATCGGGGCCGTGCAGCCTTCCAGGTAACTTACGTAGCTTTCATCGTCGGCGATCAGCAGTGTTCGTTCGAATTGCCCCGTGTTTGCCGTGTTGATCCGGAAATATGTGGAAAGTTCCATGGGGCAGCGCACGCCTCTGGGGATATAGCAGAATGAACCGTCGGAAAAAACCGCCGAATTCAGGGCTGCAAAATAATTGTCCGTATAGGGAACCACGCTTCCTAGGTATTTGCGGACCAGGTCGGGGTGATTTTGTACTGCTTCGCTGAAGGAGCAGAAAATAATGCCGAGTTCGGCCAGGGTCTCTGAAAAGGTGGTCTTCACCGAAACGGAGTCCATCACCGCATCCACAGCCACCCCGGTCAGGTGCTTCTGCTCATCGAGGGGGATACCCAGTTTGTCGAAGGTTTCCCTCAGTTCGGGATCGACATCATCCAGGCTTTCCGGGCTTGCTTTCTGCTTCGGGGCTGCATAATAAATAATGTCCTGGTAATCTATTTCCGGGATTTCCAGGTGTGCCCAGTCAGGCATACTCATCTTCTTCCACTGTGCAAAGGCTTTAAGCCGGAATTCCAGCAGCCACTCCGGTTCCTTTTTCTTCCCCGAAATTATACGGACGATCTTTTCGCTCAGTCCCTTCGGGATCGTTTCCGTCTCGATGTCAGTGTAGAAGCCGTATTTATAATCGCTCTGGGTTACCTCCCTCAGAACTTCATCCTGGTTATTTTCCATTTTCTGCTCTTCCTATTCCAACTCCACTGTTCTTATTTAGATTTATTCCAAATAAGGACAAAGATACATAAAAGTATTAAATTTGGCCATAATCTGTAGCATGGGTGACAAGAAAAAAATGACGCCCCTTTCCGATATCGGGGAGTTTGGATTGATCGGACATCTGACAAGCGGTATTTCACTGAAAAATAAAAGCAGCCTGAAAGGGGTGGGTGACGATGCGGCTGTACTTGATTACGCTGGGAAGAAGATAGTGTTGACCACAGACCTGTTGCTGGAAGGCATCCATTTCAACCTGGTATATACTCCTCTCAAGCATCTGGGATACAAAGCGATAATAGTAAATCTTTCGGACATCTATGCGATGAACGCAATACCCAGACAGGTACTTGTCTCTCTGGCTGTATCCGGCAAATTCTCCCTTGAATCAATGGATGAATTGTACGGGGGAATAAAACTTGCCTGCGAGAAATACTCTGTGGATCTTGTCGGAGGCGATACAACATCATCGGTTACCGGACTTACCCTGAGTGTTGCTGCCATGGGAGAGGCTGAAAAGGGAGGAACAGTCCTCAGGAATACCGCCAGGTTAAATGACCTGATCTGTGTTTCAGGGAACCTGGGCGCATCTTATATGGGATTGCAGCTCCTTGAAAGGGAAAGAAAGCTATTCGAAGAGTCCGGCAAGGCTATCCAGCCGGATCTGAGCGGTTTTGAGTACATCCTGGCCAGGCAGCTAAAACCGGAAGCAAGAAAGGATATCATTGATTCATTCCGAAAATCCGGGATCGTTCCGAATGCAATGATCGACGTATCGGACGGTCTCTCATCAGATCTTCTTCATATTTGCAGCCAGAGCGGCATGGGATGCCGGATTTTCCAGGACAAGATACCAATTGATCAGGAAACTGTCCGGGCTGCTGAACAAATGAACATTGAGCCCTTCATTTCCGCCCTGAACGGGGGAGAGGATTATGAATTGCTGTTTACGGTTCCCTTAAACATGCATGATCAGGTCCTCAGGATCCCGGATGTTTCGGTGATAGGACATATAACGGATGCCGGGTCGGGGACAAAGTTCGTAACAGACCAGGGGGTAGAGATGGAACTGCAGGCTCAGGGCTGGAATTCACTTGGGTGAGGATCCCGGCTAAATTCATCATGATGGCAGGGGTAATATCGGAGATCCCGGAACAATCCTGATCGGGGGGCGGAGATTATAATTCCTCGGTAGAGGTGAGTCCCTTGATAAGACCTCTCTTCGATGCTTTCATAAATCCGATGACTTCATCACGCTCTTCTGAAGGTGGGAAGTTCTTTTCAATATATTCTCTTGCCTGGGTATTATTGTATCCGCCGTGGTAGATGATACGGTACATCTCCTGGATCTCATGGATCTTTTCAGCTGAGAATCCCCTGCGTTTAAGCCCGATGGAGTTCAGCCCTTCGTAGGAAAGGGGTATTCTTCCTGCCATGATGTACGGAGGTACATCCTTGCCCACGCGGGATCCTCCCTGGAGCATGGTATGTTTGCCGATCCGGCAGAACTGGTGAATAAGTGAAGCAGCGGATACAATGGCGAAATCGTCCACTTCCACCTCTCCTCCCAGGGCTGCAGAGTTTACCAGGATTACATTGTTGCCGATATGACAGTCATGGGCCACATGCACATAGGCCATGATCAGGGAGTTGTTTCCGATTGTTGTCTTACCCTTCGCACTGGTTCCCTTATTGATGGTTACACATTCCCTTATCGTGGTATTGTCCCCTATCTCGACGATGGTTTTCTCTCCCTGGTATTTCAGGTCCTGCGGGATGGCCGCGATCACAGCGCCCGGGAAAACCTTGCAGTTCTTACCCAGCCTTGCACCTTCCATGATAACGGCGTTTGGTCCGATCCAGGATCCTTCTCCGATCTCCACGTTGTCATAGATGGTAGCGAAGGGTTCAATAATTGCGCCTTCGGCAATTTTTGCACCGGGATGGATATTTGCCCGGACCAGGCTTGAATTATTCATACTCTTTTACAATCTGGGCCATAAGTTCTCCCTCGGAAACAACATTGTCCCCCACGAAGACCTGGCCAAACATATGTGCTATTCCCCTGCGTATGGGTTCCAGAAGGTCTGCTTTTATAATCAGTGTATCTCCGGGTACGACCTTTCCCCTGAATTTAACGTTATCGATCTTCATGAAATAGGTGGCATAATGTTCCGGATCAGGGACGGTGTTAAGGACCAGGATACCGCCAACCTGGGCCATGGCTTCAACCTGCAGGACTCCGGGCATTACCGGTTCCTGCGGGAAATGTCCTTTAAAAAATGGTTCGTTAGCGGTCACGTTCTTGACCCCCACAACGGTTTTACTATCCCTGTGAAGGATCTTGTCGACCATCAGGAAGGGATACCGATGGGGGAGGATCTTTTTGATCTCGTTGATATCAAGAACCGGATTGTTCAGGTCGTACCTGGGCGCTTTTTTTTTAAGCTTGTCTTTCCTGGCCTTGCTTCTGATCAGACGGGCGAACTGGTTATTGGCATAATGTCCGGGCCGTGTGGCAATGATCTTTCCCTGAATCGGTTGTCCGACCAGGGCAAGATCTCCAAGTATATCCATCAGTTTGTGCCTGGCAGGCTCATTGCTGAAATTCAGCTTCACATTATTCAGTATGCCTTCGGGCTGGACTTTCACCTTTGGTTTGTTAAAAAGCTCGGCCAGCCGGTCCAGCTCATCCTGTGTAACTTTCCGGTCGATAATGACAATGGCATTATCCAAATCACCGCCTTTAATCAGGTTATTCTTCAGGAGGAACTCAAGTTCGTGAAGGAATACAAAGGTCCGGGACGGAGCAATTTCATCTTTAAAATCCTTGATGTCATCAAGATTGGCATATTGAAATCCAAGGACCTTGGAGTTATAATCGATCTTGACATCAATGCTGAACTTGCTGTCAGGGTAAGCAGTCAGCTCAATTCCATGTTTCTCGTCCCTGTATTCGATTTTTTCTTCGATCCTGAATACATTTCTCGGTGCTTCCTGATCGGTAAGGCCGGTTTTATGTATGGCTTCAGCATAGTCCTTTGAACTCCCGTCCAGGATAGGGGCTTCCGGACCATTAAGTTCAATATTAACGTTATCGATGCCACTGCCAACACAGGCGGCAAGTACATGTTCAATGGTTGAAACCTTGACGCCGTTTTCTTCCAGGGTAGTTCCACGGCTGGTTTCTACAACGTTTTCCGCAATTGCCCTGATAACCGGACGGTCGTTCAGGTCTGTGCGTATGAACTGGAAGCCATGATTTTCGGGTGCAGGAGCCAGGGTGAGTTTTACTTCAACGCCGGTGTGCAGTCCCCAACCGCTGAAGTTTACGGATTTCTTAATAGTTTTCTGGTTTTCAGTCATATTCCCCTGTGTTGCAATTGGAGATTGGTCCCGAAATATACAAAAATAAAGTAAATCTGCTTAATCGTTTCAGACAATAAGAGGGCGGTATGTGATGGCATAAGCAAAGAACTCCGGAACTACCCTGATTTCTTAAGTTCGTCGAGATCTCTTTGCATCTGGTTTATCTGACTGTATAATTCATACAGTTTCTTGAATACTGCGGATACTTTCCTGAATTCACGAATATCAAAAGCAGGCGAGCCTATTACAATTTCTTTTTCTTTCAGGTTACGGGTCACACCTGCCTGGGCCCCTATGATGGCTCCGTCAGCGATGTTTAAATGGCCTACTATCCCTGCCTGGGCTGCCAGGATCACGTTCTTCCCGACTTTCGTCGAGCCGGCAACCCCTGCCTGGGCTATGATCACTGAATTATCGCCGATCTCGACATTGTGTGCGATCTGGATCAGGTTGTCCATTTTTACCCCGTTCCCGATCCGGGTTGATCCCATTGTTGCCCGGTCAATGGTAACATTCGCTCCGATTTCCACATCGTTCCCGATGATCACGTTCCCGACCTGGGCCACTTTCCTCCTCGATGTCGAATTCTCCTCCAGCGCAAAACCGAATCCGTCAGATCCTATTACAGTACCCGCATGGATGATGCAATTGTTACCCATGGTACAGTCTCTCAATACTTTCACTCCCGGATGAAGAATGCTGTTGTCCCCGATCCTGACATTGTCACCGATATGGACATGGGCGTGGAGCTGAACATTATTGCCTATTGAGGCGTGTTCTCCTATCGACACGAAGTCCCCGATGAAAAGATCCTTTCCTGTTGTGGCTGTCGAAGCTATGCTTGCATTGGGACTAATGCCTGTTTTTCTGGGTTTGGACTGCTCGTAAAGATCCAGCAGGTTGG
>CBFDEE010000188.1:0-5627 GCA_965603745.1 uncultured Bacteroides sp.
CGGACGGGGAGCATGGGATTTAGTTGTGGAAGGAGGGCGCGTCCGGATTGTTTCATCGCGGCCAGCAGGATCTTGTCTGAACGGTCCTGGCGGATCCTGGTACGTTCCGAGCGGTCACATAGTATGGGAGTAATCTCCTCAATGCCGATCTCCGTGGCTTTTTCCAGGAACCACTCAAAGCGTTCGCTGCTCTTTGTGGGTGCTATGGCAAGGTGCAGATGAAACGGCCTCGCCAGGTAATCCTTTATGGTTTCCAGTATCCTGATCCTTGCATTCCGTGGGTCCGCGGCCGAAATACTTCCTTTATAAAGGTTACCGGATCCGTCCACAAGGTCGATCCTGTCCTCCTCCTTTAACCTGAGAACCCTGATCAGGTGCCTTGATTCCTCCTCATCCAGGATCGCTTCCTGGCCGGTAAACTGTTTTGCATAAAAGACCGGCATAGTAAAACTTATTCTTCAACCGGGGGGTCAGGTTCATCGAACCTTCGCAGGAACATTGCTTTCTTCCGTGCGGTCGCCGTAATGAAAATATAAGGTACCTGGTTCTTCGGGGTTTTCATTTTACGTTCCTTGGTCTTAAGTTCGCTGATGGTATAATTAAAGTCCCTGTTGCTTGACAGGCAATGCATCACACTCCTCGTATATCCGAAGTAGTACCAGTTACCCGGGTCCAGTTCAAGGTAAACATCCAGCAGGTCGCCGCTTCGTTTCTTCTGCATTTCAAATACCCCGTCCACCATCTTGTTGATGGGATGCCCATTAACAGCACCCAGGGATATCTTACCCTCCGAACGATAGGATTGGGTTTCCTGGTTCCATATCAGCCTCACATGGTTGAAGAACAGGGACTTCTCCAGTTCCGGAATGTCGGCCTGGTATTCGCCATACAGTCCCAGGTCAGCCTGCAGCCTTCCTGCCCTGTCCCTGCCCAGGAGTTGGGCCATCCTTTCCAGGTAAGCGTGATCTGTCAGGTCAACCGCCCTGAGGTCAGGAAAACTGTCGATCTCACTCGCCATGATCGCAAAGGCATCATCAGACATGAAATAATCCAGGCTGAAGGTTACGTTCAGTTCGGTTTCCCTTGTCTCAATATTATGCAATGCATTACCCACGAATGAGGTTCTGACCTGCCCGGGGGCGATGCCCGTCATGATCTTTCCCTCCCCGTATTGCATACAATCATTGATTGACAGACTCAGGTAGTTTCCCGGGATATCCTGCCGGTCGAGCTTCTCGCGCGAAGCGATACGGTACTCATCTGTTATTTCGTCAAAGTAGAGAAAACCTTCGGAAGTTACGATAGCCCTGTCGCGCGGAAGTTTTTTACGGCTGTTGAATGCAGAATAAACATGTGCAGAATCCATGGAAATAAAGATCCCCGAGTAAATGTAATTCATGTTTATGTCCACAGGCTGTTCGGGAACCGGAATATAAATGTTCTCAGGATCTATTTCAGTCCTGAACTTCAGGTATTTGTTCTCATTATTGCTGCAATCATGAAAAATCCTGGCGCCCCCGTCGAAGGTCAGGAAGTGGTTGCTGGCAAACAGTTCCACCCTTCCCTGGTAGCCGTACCTGGGACTTAGTGTAAAATCGGCAGATTCGGCGATCATTCCTTCGGCCATCGTATTTACGGAATCATCCACCGTAATGCTGTGGAACAGTATCTGCTGTGGTTCTCCGGTTGTGTTTATATAATCGTAATGGGCCGAACCCTTGTAGTCGTTCTTCCCCAGTACCTTCACAGTAGCATCATAGAATTCATGCAGCCGGTTCCTGCGGCTGGCAAGTATACTGGCTGCACTGAATTCCCTCATTTCACCGTCCGGGTCAATTATCACCTCACCATCGCCCGGATAAACATACGCATCCGCAACCCTGAGAAACGTGACATGTGATCCACGCAGAATATTTCTCTGGTAATCATATACGGCGCGGTTTGAAACAAAACTCAGTGAATCCTGGTAGGGATCGACCGATATGTAACGCGGGCCGACCATTATTTCCTCCCCGTCTTCCCTGGTTATAATTTTCGGTGCAGTGTCTGTTACCGACGCGGATCCCATTGCCAGCAGGTCTTCATCCATATCCCACCTGAAAAGGTCCAGGTGGCTTATATACTTATTTTCCGGGAACTCGACAAGAGCGTATTCTTCATTGGTCTGAAATATGCCTGAGCGGTCCTCGAAATCGACATGTGCCCTGACATTGTCTGTTTTCAGGGTAAATCCTTGAGTGTTAACAGATTTCAGCCTGAAATTGGCTGTATCCGAATCGAATATATAGGCTGTATATGTAAAACGGTCCGACTCCAGAACCGAATTGGTCAGATCCATTCTGCCCTCCCCTGATAATCCGGCAGGTGTCAGTACGAGGGATCCGCTCAGCATGGTTGTATCATTCAGAATGGTGAACGGCCGCTCACCCCGGTCAACCAGCATGGTATCCCGGTATGGGTACCATTGAAGATCGTTCTTCGAGGAACTTACCATGGGGTACTGTACACCGGAGACCTGCTGCTGAATATCAAATTCATTGGCATTGGTCATCAGGGAATCCGGATGGAATATGATATCATCGGCCCTGGACTTTGAAGTAAGGTATGTAAAGGCACCTGTTCCCCTCAGTCCGGCATTACTCAGCCTGATCTGCTCATTATACCGCCCCTTTCCCCTGTAAAGTTCAAAACCCTCAGCTCCCGTATTATAGCTGAGTCCAAGGGAATTATCCGGCTGCACATAGATTTTATGCTCAAAGACCGGAAAAATGTCTGCGGAGTGAAGCTTCCCCTGCAGGTTCAGTCCCTTCTTGTCAAAATTATCCAGGCTGTCAAATATGAAGGGATAAACCTCGAAGTAGAAATGATCCCTGGTATATACACCGTTCTGAACGGAGGGATCATCATAATAGATGAAGGAGTTCTCGGTACTTCTGAATATGGGATAACTGGCTATGTTCTGGCGGCCGGATTTGTTTTCGGGGTGATCAATAAGCAGCTCACCGGACATATCCTGCAGTATACTCTGGATCTGGACCAGGAAAAGGCGGCCATAGGCGTCCACTTCATCACCCTGGACCTGCAGGCTCAGGGAATCAATGTCCGTAAGATTGATCCTGAATTTGTCATAGCTGAACAGGAAATTCTTACCGTGGAAAGAAAACAATCCGGCATTGATTAAGCCGTCAAACACGAAATCCCTGTTCCTCTTCATTGTAATGGTCTGGTTATCAGGAAATATATAAACAGCCTGTGCATTACTCAGCTGGATCATATTTAATCCATTAATATGCAGGTCATTATTGGCGAGGTCAAGGCTTGCGTTTTCCAGGGGAGAAACCGTTTCCGAGCGCAGGTCGATAACATCATAATCAATGGTATTCACGCTTGCATATATCCAGTCATACAATTTTTGCCGGAGTGTTATCAGTTCCCTCTCCAGATCATAATTAATAAAACCATGGACAGTGAGCTGAATCAGGATTTGCTGCAACTGGTTATAACGTATCCTTGCGTACCGGGCAAAATCGTCGGATCGGAATGTAATGTCAAATACTTTTTCCGAGTACCTGCGCAGGGTCACAAGTATGTTTTCTTCATCAATGCCCTGGATGCGGTAATAGGTCCTCTCATCAAACAGGTTATCCGACTGGAAATTTGCCAGTCCCGTCGCTGCACCCTGCCTCATCTTGAACTGGATCAGGTCTTCGTCCAGGTTCCATGTCAGCTGTTCAAAATTCATCTCGACCCTGTGATAGGAATTATGGTACGGGGATTCCGACTGGTAACTGCCGGTACGGAAAAAGGATATGAGGTTTTCATCCCTGTTGTAATCCATCCCCGTACTGGGATGGTATATTGAATCCTGTTCAATGTACAGGGAAAATTCTGTATTCATGCTTGTGAGCCTCTTCAGGTCAAAGAAAAATGCTTCCGATCGGGCGACTATTACCAGGGTATCGTTCCGCAGGAACCTCAGCCTGGCTTTATTGTAAAGGGTGCCTGTGCCCACGATTTTCGAACCCAGCATGCTGATCCCGCCCAGGTAATCCACATTGTCGAACAGGCCTTCAATCATATAATTTAACTGAAACGACCTGAACTTCGGATAATTTGCTTTTTGTGCGGAAATGATACGTTCGACTTTATGTTCAAGGCTGCCCGGAATGGCAAAATCAAAAAATTCCAGATTATAATAATCCACCGAATTAACCCTGAATTCCGAGTAATGAAAATCCACTTGATACTCATCCAGTTCCGCATAGATCCGCTCCCCGTCATAGCCTGTACGCTCCCAGTTGATCCTGCCTCCATTCCCTTTCCACTGCAGGCTGAGGGGATTAAACACGCCTTCTGTACGCAGGATCATTATGCTGTCCCGCACCGCATAACAGCTCAGGTTTGTCTCCGGCACGTACAGGCGGACCGAATCCGTATATTCGAGCCTGAAATCACGGTTGGATGAGACCCAGCGGGTCGACTTTGTCTGGCTGATAGTTCCCGATGCCAGCAGTCCCCGGGCAAACTCCATATAATCCTGCAGTACGGTCAGGGACAGGCCAGCAGGTCCGCTCAGGTCCAGCATCGACTCAATCCATACGCGTTGATTATCATCCTGCAGGAGGGAATCTTGTCTGTATAAATACAATACTTCGAGAAAGGTCATGAAATGCGGCCTGGGCCTGGCATATTTCTCCAGTAACTGGTTGGAAATGACTATGATCTCTTTCTTGTTGGTATCCGCAATGCTTCCATCTCCCCATTTCAGGACTAGAGTCTGGACGGCGGCAGGTATGAGTTCTTCGGCTCCGGTTTCAAGATCCATGAACCTGAGAAGTTCATCCGGGTATTTTTCAATATCCCCTGAAAATCTTCTGAATATTTCTTCCTGTGCATTGATTTCTGAGACGGAAAGCAAAATGGAAAATAAGAGAAGGATATGTGGTTTCATTGCAGGACGCTTAGATGTGCATTTACCTGCAAATTAATCAGCTTTTCTGTAAACTGCAACCATCCAGCGATTCAGTGTACGTTTGCCTGACAGGGAAAGGCCATGTTCAAGGGCTGCTGCATCCAGTATTTTCAGGTCATCCCGGTAAAAACCGCTCAGCATGGCAATGCCCTTATTTGAAAGACCGGGGACCAGGTATTTCATCTCCTCCAGCAAGACATTCAGGTTGATATTGGCCAGCAGGGCGTCAAATGATTGCTCCTTCAGATCACCTGGTTCCGAATGGCGTACCCGTATGTGCCGGCATCCGTTCAACCCGGCGTTCTCCCTTGCATTCCGGCAGGCCCGCGGATCATTGTCCACCGCAAGGATGTCCCCTGCACCCAGTTTCTCCGCCAGAATGGCCAGTATGCCTGTGCCGCATCCCAGATCAAGCACCTTTTTCCCTTCCCAGTTAATATCCAGCATCAATTCCATCATAAGCCTGGTGGTTTCGTGATGCGCAGTGCCGAAAGTCATCCCGGGTAAAATTACCAGGTCATGTTCGATACCCGCGGGGGAAGGATGGAACGGAGCTCTGACCTGACAGTTTTCCGAGATCTGCACGGGGGAATAATTCTGCTCCCATTCTGAATTCCAGTTGCGGTCAGGCAGTGTTTTTATTGTATGGGATGCA
>CBFDEE010000189.1:0-5625 GCA_965603745.1 uncultured Bacteroides sp.
ATGCAGACAGGCAGCATCGAAAGTCCGAGTTCAGCAATCTTCTTCAGATCTTTTTTTGCCTGCGATGAATAATCCACATGTTCGGCACCATAGATCTTAGTAGCCAGGGTCTCAATTTTCTTTTTCACATCCCAGTTCCAGTCGTACAGCGGTGTGAACTCCGGGGGATCGGCTTCTGCAACTTCTTCCACTTTTTTTGCCAGATCGAGCGCTCCCTCCCCGCCCTTTGCCCAGACCTCAGCAACTGCACACCGTATCCCTAGCTTCTCAGCCTTTTCCTTAATCACGTCAATTTCCTCCTGGGTGTCGGTTTTAAAGCGGTTGATCGCTACTACCGGGGTAACATTGAACTGCATGATGTTTTCCAGGTGTTTCTCGAGGTTCGGCAGTCCCTTCTGCAATGCATCACAATCCGGTTGCGTAAGTGAATTCAGGTCAACACCGCCATGATATTTCAGTGCCCGTATCGTGGCTGTAAGCACCACAGCCTTCGGGGAAAGACCAGCGCTCCTGCATTTGATATCGAAGAATTTTTCGGCACCAAGGTCAAATCCGAAACCGGCTTCGGTAATGGTATAGTCAGCGAATGTCATGCCCATCCGGGTTGCGATGATTGAATTGGTACCCTGGGCGATGTTGGCGAAAGGCCCGCCGTGAATAATGGCAGGATTCCCTTCAATCGTCTGCACGAGGTTTGGCTTTATGGCATCTTTCAGCAGGGCCGCCATTGCTCCTTCAGCTTTCAGGTCACGCGCAAATATGGGCTCCTTTTCAAATGTATACCCGATAAATATATTCCCCAGCCTCTGCTTAAGATTCTCCAGGTCGTCAGACAGGCAGAGTATGGCCATGATCTCCGATGCGGCAGTAATATCGAAGCCGGATTCCCTGGGGATCCCGGAGCTTGTCCCCCCGAGTCCCACAATCACCCTCCGGAGAGACCTGTCATTCATGTCAATGACCCTTTTCCAGGAAATCGTACGGGGATCCAGGTTCAGGGAATTCGCCTTGGACTGGATATTATTGTCGATAACGGCGGCCAGCAGGTTGTGGGCTTTCTCAATGGCGGCGAAATCGCCCGTAAAATGAAGGTTGATATCTTCCATGGGAAGGACCTGGGAATAACCTCCACCTGTGGCTCCCCCCTTGATACCGAATACCGGTCCCAGTGAAGGCTCCCTTAAGACCACGCATGATTTCCTTCCTAGTTTGTTGAATCCCTCGGACAGGCCGATCGATATGGTTGTTTTCCCCTCTCCTGCAGGTGTCGGGGATATGGCCGAGACCAGGATCAGTTTGCTTTGTTTTGTTTTGTCTTCATTAATCAGCGACAGGGGAAGTTTGGCCTTGTGCTTTCCGAACATCTCAATTTCATCTTCGGGTATTCCCAGTTTGGTAGCTATATCAGCGATATGCTGAAGTTCTACGCCTCTTGAAATTTCCAGGTCATTCATGATATCGGGTTTAAAATGGTTCAGGTATTTGGATTGTTTTTCGCTGGTTCTGTTTTTGGATTGGTTCTTTTTTGGATTGGTTCTGTTTCTACGTTTGTAATGGTTTTTCAGGAAATTGCAGTCCCCCGTCCCTGATTATCCTCGGCACGACGGATTCCCATCCGACGGACATAAGGTGAATGCCGTTGATCCCCTGTTTTGTCTTAATGGCCTCGATGGTCTCCAGGGCAATCTGGATACCCAGTTCCTCATATGCCTCCTCGGAGGCATTTTCAAACTTTTTCAGGATATCCTCCGGCACCCTTACCCCGGGGATCTTATGATGCAGGTAGCATGCCATCCTGTGGCTCCTGATCGGGGTGACCCCGGCCAGGATATATACCTTATCTAGGATGCCTCTCGCATCCAGCGCTTCCAGCCATCGGTCGAGTCCCTCAGCATCGAAAATCAAGTTGGTCTGGAAAAACTGGGCCCCCGCATTGATCTTCTTATGCTCCCTCAGGGCCTGGAATTTTGGTTCCGATGCGAACGGCGAGGCTGCGGCTCCCAGGAACAGCCTGGGAGATGCTTTCATCTTCCTTCCGTCGAGGTACGTTCCCTCATCCCTCATCTTCCTCAGGATCCACAGCATCTGTACAGCATCAACATCAAGTATATTGGTGTTGCTGGTTGGAGATGGACCGATACGTGCATTATCGCCCGTTACGCACAACACATTCCGCACTCCCATGATGTTTGCGCCAACAATATCTGATTGAAGCCCGCTCCGGGTTTTGTCCCTCGCGGCAATCTGCAGGACCGGGTCGGCGCCAAGTTCTGCGGCAACCTTGCTGCATGCCATGCTGGACATACGGGGACTGGCCGAGGCGCTGTCCGTAAAATTCACAGCGACCACGTGTTCCATGACCATTTCAATGTCCCGTTTCAGTTTTCCCGTGGAGGTACCAAGCGGAGGCGAGACTTCGGTTGTGACAACAAACTGTCCGCTTTTCAGACGGCGTTCAAGTTCGGAGATGGGTTCATCGTAGGCCGGGGCATGGTATTCCGCATCACCATTCCACCACTCGGGTTGCCTGATGGTCCTGAAAACAGAGTCCCATGCGAAGGACTTTTTTACTTTATCTTTTGTAAACAGGCTTTTAATAAAAGCGCGCGTACCGAATTTCCGGATCTGCCTCAGCACACTTCCCCAGGTTTCGGTCCCCACCATATCCCAGTCCAGCGGAGGCAGGACCTCGAGCAGTATCTCCTCCCTTCCCATTTTAAATGCCCTTTCATATATCCTGTACCAGATGCAGGGACGCGTCTCATCAACATAGCACCGTTCGGCGGTGGATCCCCCGCAGGGACCGTTCCTCATCCCCTTGGGACATTCCATGGGACATATGAATGCAGTTTCCTGCAGGAGGCAGTTGCCGCACATCCTGCACCCGAACAGGGGACCTTTGATCCATCTCTCTGTCCGGGCCAGCAGACGCCTTCCGAACTTTTCCTTTTTAAAGGGGAAGAACGGAGGCTGCCATCTTCTACCAGGTGTGAATAAAGACATACAATCGGATTTATCCGGCCGGAGCCGGTATTATTATTTAGAGCATGCTCTGGTAATATTCAACGAAGCGTACGGCGAAATCATCCTTTGCCAACAGGAGATCCACGGCCCTGACGGCGGCTGTAACCCTCGCAGGATTAGCAATGGGACAGGTCACCCCGTTGAAAATGGACAGGGTCAGGAAAGCATTGTTCAGCACCTCCCGGTTCGGCAGTCCGAAAGAACCATTGCTCGTGCCCTCGGTCATATTTACTCCCAGTTTATCCCGCACCAGCCTGATGGTTTCCAATGTTACCAGGCAGGCATTCGGATCGGCGCTGACGGCCATAACCAGGGGATCAATAATAACATCCTCCTGTCCGATGCCGAGCCTGGCAGCTCTTTCCAGTATCTTTTCAGCTATGCTCAGTCTTTTTTCGGGATCGTGGGTTATGCCGTCATCATCCATCACCAGCCCGATGACCGCCGCACCATACTCCTTTGCCACCGGCAGCACGGCCTCAAGGGATTTCTCTTCGCCGTTTACCGAATTGATCAGGCATTTGCCTTCTGCCACTTTAAGGGCAGCTTCGATGGCCCTGTGATTGGGGGAATCCAGGCACAGGGGAATGTCAAATTTTTCCTGGATCGATCTTACAGTCTCAGGCAATAATTTCTCATCATCCACGCCCGGGTAACCGACGTTCACATCCAGTACATCGGCTCCTGCCGCTATCTGGTTTTCGGCCAGTTCGTGAACAAATTCAAAATTGCTTTCCGACAGCGTGCTTACAAGTTTTTTCCTGCGGGTTGGATTGATGCTCTCACCGATGATCACGACAGGTCCCCCTGTATCAATCAGGACTTCCTTTGATTTTCCTTTCAGTATAGTCTTCATAATCTGTAGTTTGTATAATTATTGTGCATGAGTGCCAAGATAGTTGACAGCGCCCTGCGGGTCCGGGGAATAGAAATTGGCACCTATTGTACTGCAAAACTCCGAAGTTACGGGGGCTCCTCCTATCAGGATCTGGGTATCGCAGTGCTTTGCCTTGATGGCCTTGACGGTTTCATCCATGTTGACCATGGTTGTGGTAAGCAGGGCCGAAAGGCCCAGGACGCAGTCCGGGTGTTCTTCAATGGTCTGAAGGAATTTATCCGCATGGACGTCAACCCCCAGGTCGATGACTTCCCAGCCGCCCCCCTCTACCATCATGGCAACCAGGTTCTTTCCGATATCATGGAGGTCTCCCGCCACGGTCCCGATCACAAATACACCTTTCCGTTTGGCCTCTCCTGACTGAAAGAAAGGCTTCAGGTGTTTCATCGCGCTGCCCATTGCTTTTGCCGACATCAGCATCTGGGGAACAAAAATCTCGTTCCTGCTGAATTTATTACCCACGATCTCCATAGCCGGGATCAGGCTGTTCTCGAGGATATCATTCGGGCCTATCCCTGCTTCCAGTGCCGCAGAGGTCAATTCATCGGCTCCGTCCCTGTCTTTCAGGTCAGGCGGATAGGGTGATTTTCTGTCGACTTTCCCAAATTCGACGCAATGTGCAAGTTGTTCTAATAATGTACTCATCTTTATTTGGTTTGGTATCATCTATCTGACAGGGTATGCATCCCTGGTCAGGTATTTCGTATTATTAATTTTGGCTGAATAATGAACTGTTCATGGCCGTTGCCGGCGTTCCCGATCAGCTGGGCTGTCTGCCGGGCCATCTCCCCGTAACAGGAATCAACAACCGTAATGGAAGGTTCGAAAAACTCGGTCAGTTCTGTATTCCCGTAAGAAACCAGCGAAACTTCAGAGGGTATTTTCAGTCCCCAGTTCTTCAGCCTCCCCAGCACCTTTATCGAGTCCACATCCGAGCATGAAAGGATCCCGCCTATGCTATCCTGCCTGATCAGTTCAGGGCTCAATCCCCTGGCCTTGGAAACAACAAATACCTTCCGGTCCGGCGATTTCTGCCTGACAATCTCAATGAAAGTCTGTTCAATCAGTTCGTTCAGCAGGTCCCTCCCCTTCCATACATCATTCTGCACCAGCAGCAGGTTCCCCTCATTTTTCGATACCAGGTACTCCACTGCCCTTGCTATGCCGAGGTCGTAGCTCTGAACGACATAACGGAACCATGAACCTGCCATGGTGTGGTCGACCAGGATCACCCGGGTACGGCCGGTAATCAGGTGGCGGTAAAAATTAGCCGTCAGGGATTCATTGCTGATGGGAACAATGATGACCGCTTCGAATCCTTCCCTGACCATGGCCCCCACCAGTTTCTCCTCCTCGGAAGGTTCGTTGTATGTCAGGTAATGGATGAGTTCCCTTCCACGGCTGAGCGCTTCGGTCCTGAGCTGTACGATCAGGTTTTCTATGTTGGAATTAAAGGTTGGAACGATGAACCCCCATGTCTTTTTGATCGGCGCCTGGGGAGTGATGAAGGATCCCTTCCCAGGAATGGAAACGATCAGGTTCTCCCTTCTTAGTAATTCCTGGACCTGTTTGGCAGTCTCCCTTGAGACCCTGTGCCTTTCCATGATCCTGTTAATGGAGTCTATTTTCTGTCCGGGATGCAGTTCCTGGCTCAGTATCCTGCTGCGATAGTAATCCGTTAATTTCCTGTAAATCGGTATGAA
>CBFDEE010000190.1:0-5612 GCA_965603745.1 uncultured Bacteroides sp.
AAGCCGGTATCTTCCCGGTAATCCGGATTTCCCGCTCGGATTAAAGCCGGCCCCTTTCAAATTAAACCACCTTATCCGGCCACCGGGGGATACCAGGTATAAAAGCACGGCAAGCGAGATCCCGATGTTCGACCTGCGTACGGAGGGTAGAGTAACCCCGGTAAAGGACCAGGGCGGAGGTGAGCACGGCGGCAATTGCGCTTCCTTTGCCACCATCGGTGCGCTTGAATCCAGGTGGCTCAGCATGGGATTAAGTGAACCTGACCTGGACCTGTCGGAACAGAACATGGCGGCCTGCAACGGTTTTGAATGGGGATATGGAGAGGGTGCCAACCAGTTTATGTGCAGTGCTTACCTGACGCGACTGGCAGGACCCGTATTGGAATCTGAAGATCCTTATAACCAAGTCATTACCTTTTGCAGATCGGATATAGTGGAAATGGATCCGGTCGCTTTAATCCCGGAATCACGCTGGCTTCCCGTAAAGGATTCTGAGCTGCTTAAGCGGACTATATTTTATTATGGGGCAGTATTTGCGGGGATACATTGGGATGTAACGGGAGCAAGCTTCAATGATGCCGATGACACCTATTATTACATCGACACATTAGATGAGAACCATGCTGTTCTTGTCTGTTGCTGGGATGATGAGAAGGTGACTGCAGGGTGAACGGGTGCCTGGATCGTCAAGAATTCATGGAACACTACCTGGGGAGATGAGGGATATTTCTATATTTCATATGAGGATACAAGATTCGCCTCCGAGGAACTGGCTTATTACCCGGTAAGATGGGAAACGGATGATATAGACACAGTATTTATGCATGATGAATTAGGCTTTACGACGTTACTCCCTGCCTTAAACGTTTCGAAAGTCTATGAACTGGCTAAATTCACTGCGCCCGAACAGCAGATTATTACCCATATAGGGGTCTGTGTCCCGGATCCGGAAACCGTCCTGGATTTGCACGTTTATTCGGACTTTGACGGCCAGCAGCCGTCAGGACTGATGGGTAATCGTGAGAATCTGTACATCGAGGTACCCGGTATCTATACCTTTGAGTTGCCGGTTACCGTGGATGGAGACTTCTTCATACAGGTGGCACGCGAGGTAGGTGCAGATACTGTAGATCATCCCGGTGAAGTCATTATTGATGGATTCAGTAATCCGGTGATCGAACCAAATGTCAACTGGGTCCGCCGGGAAGGGGCGGAAAACTGGACCTCGACCAACCTTGCAGAGTGGGGGGAGGATTTCAACCTTACCATACGGGCCTTTGCCAGGACCACCACTGCCCCCCTGGCGATGTTCTCAACCGATAAAAAAGAAGCCTGCCTGGGTTCCGGGATCACCTTCAGCTATATGGAAAACAACCCGGCCGGCACATTCGAATGGGATTTCGGCGCCGATGCCAGTCCCGCCACTGCGAATACCGCCGGACCCCATACCGTAAGCTATTCCTCCGAAGGTACAAAAACCATCTCCCTGATCGTATCGGGAGCAGGCGGAGCGGATACGGTCATCCGTCATGACTATATCGATGTGGTCCCCGATATACGGGTTAACATCCTGAGAGAAACCATGGCATTCCAGCAGGGCCAGACAGTCGAGATCAGCGCTTACGGAGCTGACAGCTATGAATGGTCGCCTGCGTCCCTGGTTGACAACAGCAGCGGGCAGTCTGTGATGGCCACCCCTCCCTTTGAAGGATCCCATACCCTGTATGTAACGGGAAGCCAGGGAAGCTGCACCGACATCGATTCAATCGTACTCCTGACAACCAACAAGCCGGAAAACGATGATATGTGCGATGCCATGCTGATCGTCCAGGGTGGATGGATCGGTAATTATTCCAATGAATTTGCCACGGCAGAGGAGGGTGAACCGGCCCCGGAGGATACGGATTGCACCGGGCTCATGACCTGGTGCGTGGATGACTGGGGACCCACAGTCACCAACTCCCTGTGGTACTATTTTTACGGTCCTGCAAACGGCATCGCATCCATCCGGACGACGGGTTTTGACAACCAGATCGCGGTTTACCGGGCGGACGACTGTACCGGCATAGTTATAGACAGCCTGGTCCGGGCGAACGATGACGTCTCATTGGAGGAAGTGGAAGCGCGCATCGACGTACTCTCCGTGATCCCGGGTGCAAAGTACTACCTTCAGGTGGACGGCAGTTTTGGTGGACTTGTAGGTAATTTCAACCTGTTCTTCTATGATTATCCGACCGGTATTGAGGAAGCTGAAGCATTTGATGCCTCACTACCGTCACTGGCAGTATATCCAAATCCCGGAAGGGACGTCTTTAATATCCGGCTGGATAACCTGTCATCGCCACGTATTGACATCATCCTGTTCGATCTGAACGGGCGCAGGGTCATGCAGAAGTATTTCGGGGACGTACCCGGTGAACTCTTCACCAGGCTCGACCTGGGTGGTCTGCCGGGCGGTATTTATCATCTGCGCGTGGTTGACGGCGACAGGATGCTTGACAGGAAACTGATCCGGGAATGATCCCGGTCCTTACCTTGCCAGGATCACCTTCCTGATAATGGATGCCCCTCCTGAACTGAACTTCATCAGGTAAATTCCGTTGGGCAGGTCCTTAAGATCAAAGTACTGGCTGAAAGATATCCCGGGTGAGCCGTAGGACTCCGCAAAGATCTCCCTCCCGGTCAGGTCATGCAGGCTGATCTCCAGCCGTTCCGTTTCGTTGACCATCTGTACCTGCACGTTCAGCAGTCCTGTTGTCGGATTCGGATATATATCAATGGCCTCGGGAATTATGTTATGCTGTTCTGCATATACAGAGGGACCGATTTCCAGGTTGTCAATGGCCCATCCCCAACCGGACCAGTATGGATCGGAAAATAACCGGAAGCGTATGATTATGGTATCGTTATCGTTGAAATAATCAGTTGCCAGCAGGTCTATAACATGCGGGCGCATGGCGGATTCATTCGGCACTGCGGTTATCAGTTGATTTTCCAAATCCCGGTACTGCAGCTGGGTGAAATGATTGGACCATACCGGCCTTTCACGTACATCATACCCGTCAATCAGAGGACTCCATGTCTGTCCCCAGTCCTTCGACCCTTCCACGATCACATAATCCCAGAAATTCCGGTCTCCGAACTTCGAATTCGTTTGCCCTTCCTCGACATAGACGATCTCATTAAAGATTATCTGTGAGTTGCCCGGGTTCAGGATAATGGGAGCTTTCAATATAGCTTCCAGTCCCAGTGTATCATCATCCTCGTTAGGTGCCGGGTACGGATGCTCCGTGTGCAAACCGAAAGATCCCCAGCCGGCAGGTTTATCTTGATAGAAACCATCCACCAGGAAATCATCCAGCCCGCCTTCAAAATCATTCGAGTAGTACGTTGTGACGGGAAGCAGATCCTCGGCTTTGAATTCATGGTATCCTGATTCAGGAAGATATGTGGTATTTGCGCTGCTACTGGCATCCACTGCCTTGATCCTGTAGGTGATCACGTCATCGACCTGGATCTGTCCCTCCGAGTTAACAATAAAACCCGAATAACCCGAGAGTGTATCATGAGTCAGATCGATTGGTGCCTGATCAACACCGTTTATCTTCCATTCCACCTGTGTGGTCCCGAATCCCAGGTTATCGGATATACTGGTACGTACTTTAAGATATTTATTTAATACAAGCATGAACTTGATCGGCCGGTGTTCGATCACCGGGTCAATGTTATCAGGACCGACAGAAAACCGGTAAAAGTATTCCGGGGCTTCGGCAGGCAGGGTATAGATCCTGTCGTAATTATCCTTTGTCTGCAGGTAATAATTGACCGTGGTGTTGAGGGAGGGGACCGGTATGTCAGCCTGGAACTCATCCGGGTTCCCGGTCGCGGTCATGGCAACGGACTGGGAGGTCTGGAAACCGTTGAAGGAGTAATGCAAATACTGTGTGCCGGCTTTTATGCCTTCGTCTCCGTAAATCCTTGCGACCACCCTGAAAGGATCGCTCAGGTCCTCACGGTCCTTCAGCGTATCGTGATCTATCCAGGTATGCACCCAGCCTATTTCATAAAGCATATAAGTTGTGATGGGACCCGGATCATGGATTGCCTCACCGGGCGAGGCACTGTAGGTCATCAGGGCATCCCTGCCCCCGTTCCTGTAATCATAGATCTGATCGAGGTGATAAAGGCTGTTACCCGAGCGCCAGGGAGAGGGTATGAACATTTTCGGTGCGGTCAGCTCCTCCGGAAGTTCCTTTGCCACGATGGGACTTTTGTAATAGACAGGCGGGGTTGTCAGTGCATCCCCGAGCTCTTCGGAAGGAATGGGAAATTCCAGGGTGTCCGCCAGGCGCTTGCCGGTGCCGGTCTCAAAGAAACCATCGAAGGAACAGGGGATGTGTAGGCCGTAGCCTGTGCCGTTATCTTCAACGTCAAAGTACCCGAAGTATCCGAGTCCGTGCGCCACTTCATGCAGCAGGGTCGAAAGGAAATCATACCGGTTCCCGGCATTGCCGTCAAGACCGAAATACCAGGAAACCCCTGTGTTGAATGTCATGGTCATATCTGGATTATCACCGTTCAGGTTTGTCCCGTAGAATTTCTCAGCCAGGGCCGGTACGTACCTTCTCATCGGAAGGTAGCCATTCTTGTCGATGATCCATGGTTCCGGTGTTCCTACGGTAGAAGCCAGAGTACCCTGACCCTGGTCCCCGAATGAGATCCCGACATGAATGGGTACCGGTGAATATATCAGCCTCCCCCATATTCCACCAACCGAGTCTGCAACATCATATACATCCTGGTTGGGGGCGTTTTCAATCGTGAAGACAAAGGTTGCCCCGGGATCCGATCCTGATTTCAACCGGGAACTGGAGACTTCAGGTGGAGGTATATACCGGTAAACAGGCGTAGTTGAATAATAGCATACGATGGAATCCGCAAGCTCATCATGAAAATGCTTATGCGATACCTGTCCCCCTACAGGAACAGAAAACAAAACCATAAAAAACAGGCCGGTAACCGGCAAAGTGAACCTCTTTCTCATTTAAATTCCTATTTTTGATACATTCCTCCACATCCCCTGCAGCAGCAAAATTAATGATTATATATAACTATTATGAACAGGGCTAAGAGTATTAACGGATTTTTAATGTTTTTTGTATTCATACAGCTCTTTTCCTGTACGGGATCCCGCAGGTTCAGTGCGGATGACCTCCTGCTGGAAATGGAAAAGACCCCCTGCTACGGCCAGTGCCCGGTCTATACCATCCAGGTTGACAGCAGGGGAAACGGCCTTTTCAACGGCGTCGAAAATACGCAGTACACGGGAAAATATGCATTCAGGCTCGGGAAAACCGAAATGGAACATATCAGATCCTCTTTCGAAAAGGCAGGTTTTTTCGGGCTTGAGGACAAATATTTTGAATTTGTCACCGACCTCCCGACAACCTACCTGAGCTACAGTCAGGGAGGCCGGAGCAAAAAGATCATGGACTACTACGGCGCCCCGCAGGAGCTTAAGGACCTGGAGAAAACCATTGAATCACTGGTCCTTTCCAGGAAGATGAAGCCTGTAAAATAATTTCATGCCGGTCCAGGGGCGGCAGTCGCCA
>CBFDEE010000191.1:0-5543 GCA_965603745.1 uncultured Bacteroides sp.
CAGCTGGTAAATATTGCAATTCCCGCTCTGCACGGCACAGAAATCCGTTTCATTCCCCCGCACCCCCGGTCTAAATTTGTTTATGGAAATCCGATAGTCATGAAAAGCAATTCAAGCATAATGAAACATGAACGGCAGAACATGAAGAAAAAACAGATTCCCGGACAGGGTTTCCGGATCAGTCAGCCGGAAAACAAACGTTTCCCCGAAAAGGGTATCCCTGCCGGGGTATTAACAGACATGCTCCAGAGGGCCAAATCCTCCGATGTTCCGTGGAAAGCGGGCAAGGTATTCGGATTTGTTTATCATGCAGGGGATGAATATACCTGGATCGCCGAAGAGTACTACAGGGCATTTTACTACGAGAATACAAATAATCCCACCACCGTCCCTTCCCTGAAGAATTTCGAGAAGGATATAGTCAGGATGGCGGGAGAGTTGATGCACGGGGGAAAGCAGGTATCCGGCAATGTAACCACGGGTGGAACGGAGAGCATTTTCCTGGCGGTGAAGGTGGCAAGGGATATGGCCAGGGAAAGGGACCCGGAAAGGTTTGCTGACGGGAACAATATCCCCGAAGCCGTCCTACCGGTCACGGTACACCCGGCATTCCTGAAAGCCTGCCATTACCTCAATGTGAAAGCCGTTTCGGTTCCCCTGCGTGAGGACAAGTCCGCCGACCCTGAGGCAATCGAAAACGCGGTTTCAGCGAATACGGTACTCATTGCCTGCTCCGCCCCCTGTTACCCTTATGGTATCGTCGATCCGGTAAAAGAGATCGCCGGGATCGCCCGCAAAAGGGATCTGCCTTTCCACGTCGATGCCTGCCTCGGCGGTTTCATGCTTCCTTTTCTGGAAGAGCTTGGATATCCCGTGCCCGGATTTGATTTCAGGGTGCCCGGGGTTACCTCCATATCGCTTGATGCACATAAATACGGTTACGCCCCAAAGGGAACCTCGGTCATTCTTTTCAGCAACCGCAGGCTCCGCAAAAAGCAGTTTTTCATCGATACGGAATGGCCGGGAGGGATCTTTGCCTGTACAACCTTCATGGGCACCAAATGCGGCGGTCCCCTGGCCGGGGCATGGGCCATCATGAATCATATCGGCAGGGAGGGCTACCGGATGATGGCAGCTGAGGTAATGGATACCGCAATGAAGATAAGAGAGGGGATTGAGACCATTGAGGGACTGAAAATCATCGGGAATCCGGATATGACGGTGATGGCATTTGCATCCGAAAACGGGGAGACCTACGATATCGGGGATGCCCTGGGCCAGAGGGGATGGTACCTTGACCGTCTCCAGTTCCCGGAAGGCCTGCACCTGACAGTAAACAGGCTGAATGCCGGCATGGAGGACGAGTTCATCCGCGACCTTCGGGAGATCGTCAGGGAACAGGCAGCCCTGAAAAGCCGCACACGGGTAACCAGGGCTTCGGTCAGGATTGTCGGGGGACTTTCAGGTATCCTGCCGGCAGGTCTTTTCGAGCAACTCGCAAGGATGGCTGGTAAATTCATGGGAAGGACCGCAAAGGATAAAACCGCCGGGAAATCCTCGGAAGGATCCCAGGCGGCCCTGTACGGGATACACGCCTCCATCGGCAACCGGAAAAACGTAAAAAAAATGGTCGAGAACCTGCTCGACGGGATATACAGCTAAGCAGATTTTGATACTAACCATAAAATATGTCAGCCATGAAAAATTCAGGACATTTAAGACTTATTCTGTTGCTTGTTCTATCCTGCCATTACACGGCACAAGCACAGGATATGAGACAGACCATCAGGGGAACTGTAAGGGACAATGAAACCAGAATGCCCCTGATGGCAGCAACCGTAGCTGTTTATGAAGATTCCATGCTTATTGCAGGCTCAATCACAGGCCAGGATGGCCGGTACCGGATCGAGAACATTCCTGTAGGAAGGTATTCGCTTGTCACATCCTATGTCGGATATCGCCAGTCAGTCCTGCCCGATGTTATCGTAAATTCAGCCAGGGAGGTAATCCTTCCGTTTGAAATGGAGGAATCCCCGCTTGAAGTCGAGGAAATAACAGTCACGGCCAGCGGCAGGAAGGGCCAGGCGCTCAACAGGATGGCAAGCGTCAGCGCAAGGACATTCTCAGCAGAGGAATCCGAACGGTATGCAGGAAGCAGGGGAGATCCGGCAAGAATGGCCTCGAACTTCGCCGGTGTACAGGGCAACGATGATTCGAACAATGACCTGGTCATCAGGGGGAATTCCCCCCTGGGAGTGCTCTGGCGGATGGAGGGAGTGAACATCCCCAACCCGAACCATTTCGGTGTTGCCGGTACTACCGGTGGACCAGTATCCATCCTGAATAACAAGGTACTGGCGCTGTCGGACTTCATGACCGGGGCCTTCCCTGCCGAGTACGGGAACAGCATGGCCGGGGTGTTCGACCTGAAAATGAGGAACGGGAATAATGAAAAACACGAATTTTCCGGCCAGCTGGGATTCCTTGGAACGGAACTGATGGCTGAAGGCCCCATTTCCAGGGAAAGCAGATCCTCATACCTGGCAGCATACCGTTATTCCACGCTGGAAATTTTCCATGCCCTTGGAATCAATATCGGAACGGATGCAGTCCCGAAATACCAGGATCTGTCTTTCAAGCTGAACTTCCCGTTGAAAAACCAGGGAAATATTTCATTCTTCGGGATGGGAGGGATCAGCGGCATAGACATCATCCAGAGTGAAAAAACAGATCCGGCAGATGATGGAGTTTATGGTGACCAGGCAATGGACGAGCATTTCAGGACCAACATGGGAGCCTTTGGTTTGAATTATTCAAAGTCTTTCGGCCGGAGTTCATTTGTAAAATTAACCCTCTCGGCTTCGAAAGATCACCAATCCAATCATCTTGACAAGATCTATCGCCATATCGAGGACGGGATGTACGTCAATGATTCAATATGCATTCCCCATACAGGCTATAGTTTTGACCAGAATAAATATGCTGCATCATTTTTCTGGAACAAAAAAATTAACAGGCAGCATTCCCTGAAAACGGGTTTCTTCAGTGATATCTACAGGTTTGACATGGCAGATTCCATATTCAATGAATCATCATGCACCTATGTAACACGACTGGATTATTCAGGTACGGGGTACCTGGTCCAGCCTTATATCCAGTGGAAATACAAATCATCGGATAAACTGACGCTGACGGCCGGCCTGCATGGCCAGTTGCTCAAACTGGAACAGAATGACAGTAAAACCCTGGAACCGAGATTCGGAATTGAATACAAGTTAAATCAACAGCATACCGTCTCTTATGGTACCGGCCTGCACAGCCAGATGATGCCGTCCTATATATATTTTGCCGGGCAATTTGATGATCTGGGGAATTTTGTATTACCGAACCAGGGACTTGATTTCAGTAAGAGTCTGCATAATGTGTTGTCATGGGAATATTACATGAATCCCAACATGAGGATGAAAGTTGAAACCTATTATCAATACCTGTACAATATTCCCGTTGAGAATCATCCCTCATCGTATTCGGTTCTTGATGAGGGGCATAATCTAAGCCGCTTTTTCCCTGACAGCCTGGTCAACGAAGGAAATGGATATAATTACGGCATTGAATTCACCCTGGAAAAGTTCTTCAGTAAAACTTACTTCCTTATGCTCACCGCCTCGCTATACGATTCAAAGCGAACCGGGAGTGACGGCATAAAATACGAGTCCATCTTTAACGGAGGGTATGTCCTGAACCTACTGGTATCCAAAGAATTCAGCTGGGGAGACATGAACAGGTCATCGTTCACCATCGGAGGCAAACTGACCCTTGCGGGAGGGAAACGCTATACACCCATCGACATACCTGCCTCTGAAATTGCCGGTGAGGCTGTCTACATTGATTCACAGAGAAATTCCATGCAATTTAACCCATATTTCCGGGCAGATATAAGCATAAAGTACAGGATCAATACCGCGAAATCCAGCCATGAGATCGGTCTGGACCTGGTTAACATAACGGGAAGGAAGAATGTGCTGAAGCAGACCTACGTCAGCGGGAACAATCCGCCGGTCATTGAAGAATTCCAGCTTGGATTTCTTCCGATATTCTACTACCGGATCAACTTTTAGTAAGGAAACATGACCTCCCGGGAATTCCGGATTCAGGTTCCCGGGGCGTGAATTTATGGATCCACCTTAACCAATTGCCCTACCCCGGTCAGGGTGACATTGACGCTGGGATTGCCCTTGTAATAGACATTACCGACGCCTGATATAATAACATTAAGAACATTGCTTACATCCACCTGGCAGTTGCCAACACCGGTTGATGTGATGGTACAGGTGCCCACCTTCATATCATAAGCCAGTACATTACCGACACCTGTTATAGTGATTGTCAGTACATCCTGCTCATCACCCGATAATACAAAATCTCCTACACCTATCAGGTCGATCCTGGTAAAAGACGGGACCGTTATGTCGAAACGGATCTCTTCATGGTTCGAGATGGACACATTGTCTTCCAGCCCGACTTTTAAAGTCTGGCCTGTCACCTCCCAGGTCATGACATCTATGATGTTCTGCTGGGCTTTCAATACAACCGACTGCGGGCTCCCGATAGTAATATTAAAGTTGGCGACACCTGTGTTTTCTATTTTATTAAAAGAAGACAGATCGAGGTTCCTGGTGACAATTGGTCCTGATCCTGTTATAGTCCCGTTGCCATTATTCCCGTTATCTTCTTCACAGCCTGCAGGGATCAGGGCAAAGACTGCAACAAGCACTAAGTAAAATGTGGTTCTCATAATTTTTGTATTATAGGTTTCTATGGTTTGTGGTCAATAATCCAGTTCCCCGAAGAACACGAGCATGGGTATGGTCGTATGTTTGAGAAGGTCCATCGGATCCGTGTACCATGATAACAGCCGGGAATATTTCACCCCCGGTGAAAACCATCAAAAACAATAACAGGAGGAAAACATTCCTTTTCATGCTATTACTCCCGGCCAGTTTGTTCCGGAATAAAGTTGCTACATGATAACCGGGATCATCAAAATTAGACAATAACAACCACAAAGTCAATATATTCGAAAGTGCGTCAGCATCCTCCAGAATTAGACAATTCCTGAGATTTTGATTACCTTGAAATCCCTTATGAACCTGAAATAAATTAACTTTCCGGAACCATGACCTCCAATCCTGAACTTTCCCCAATAATTGGATTCGACAACGAAGCCTATATCAAAGAGCAAACCGCCTCAATCCTGGAACGTGTTGACCGTTTTCATGAAAAACTGTATCTCGAATTCGGGGGGAAGATCATGTACGATTACCATGCATCAAGGGTTCTGCCGGGCTTTGATCCGAATGTAAAAATGCGCCTTTTACAGGAACTCAGGGATAAAACCGATATTATTCTTTGTGTTCACGCCGGGGATATAGAAAGAAAGAAAATGCGGGCCGACTTCGGCATCAGTTATGATTCTGACGCTTTGAAAACGATTGGTGATTTCAAGGAATGGGGAATAGACATAACGGCAGTAGTAATTACCC
>CBFDEE010000192.1:0-5528 GCA_965603745.1 uncultured Bacteroides sp.
GAAATACAGGTCGACGGGATCGAGCATGTTTCGGGGCGCCTGCTTAGCGGAAAACTGAATCTCAATGTACTCGACAGGGTTACTCCCGCGCAGATATCGGAAGCCATCAGCAATGTCTATTCAAGCCTTTTCTTTGAGAAGGTTACCTATGAACTGGAACCGGTGTCAGACGGCTTGCTGGGCGATGGTGTGAAGCTGAAAATTAAGGTCCAGGAACGGACTGGCGGGCAACTAAAGGTAGGCTTGAATTACAACAGTACATATAAGGCTTCCATAATACTGAATACGACCTTCCGGAATATATTGATGAACGGATCAAAAACCTCCCTGAACCTGGCCCTCGGAGAGAATCCCTATTTGCTGGGGAGATTTGAACAAAACAATGGATGGAAACCGGGATTCGTAATTGAGTTCGGTGGACAGGATCTTGACCTCAACCTTTACGATGATGCAGCCAGGTATGCCGTCCTTGATTATTCCGATATCTTCGGACGCCTGTACCTGCAATCCATTATTGACAACTCTTACTCATTCGGGCTGGGCGGGGAATTTGAGAGGGTCTCCCTTAAGCCCCAGGTCGAGGGTATTCCTTTCGAAAAAAGCACGGATAATTATTATAACCTTCTGGCGTTCATAGACCTGGATACCTATGACAACAGGTTCTTCCCCCGGAGGGGAACACTAATCAATGCACAATACAAATTCATCAAGAATCCCTCGGCAAGTCCCCACTGGTTCTTCCGGTTCAGCATGGAACAGGCTGCAAGTTTCGGGAAGAGGTTTACGCTTATCCCCCGGGCATATGGCGGGAACACTTCGGCTGACTCAAATCTGCAGATCTACAAGTTATACCTGGGAGGCCTGAACAAATCTCCCAGGAAAGGTCTCCTGCCTTTTGTGGGACTTGATTTTATGGAAAGATCAGGCAGGAACGTCCTGGCCCTGGGACTGGACTTCCAGTATAATTTCTGGAAATCAAACTACCTGATATTCAGGGTAAATGCCGCTAATACATCAGATCAGCCCGAGGAACTGCTGTTTTTTAACGATGTATTCTCAGGATTTGGCCTGACTCTGGGGAACCTTAGCCTGATCGGCCCCATTGAGCTCACTCTTATGCGGCCCAATTACCGAAAGGAATTGATTTTTCACGTAAATATTGGGTATTACTTCTAGTCAGGAATTCTTAACTTGTAGGATCGTGAAAACTGCCCAGTTCTACCGGACCGGTGAGGACGGAAGCCTGCAATGCCTTCTCTGTCCCCACATGTGCAAACCTGAAGAAGGGAAAGCAGGTAAATGCGGGGTTCGCAGGAACATTAACGGTGAACTGATAAGCGAGACCTACCGGAAGGTATCTGCCCTTCATTACGATCCCATTGAGAAAAAGCCGCTCTACCACTTCCACCCGGGAAGTATCATATTATCGATTGGCAGCATAGGCTGCAACCTGGATTGCAGTTTCTGCCAGAATTGTAATATCTCAAAGGCAGATGTAGCCGGTTTCCCATGGTATAAGGATTATCCCGTTGAGGATATCGTCAGCATGGCATCCGATTACCCGGAAAACATCGGTGTCTCGTTCACCTACAATGAACCCACCATTTCCTATGAATACATGTTTGAAATCTCAAGTCTGGCTTCTTCAATGGGATTGAAAACCACCATGGTTACAAATGGATATATAAATCCCGATCCCCTGATCCAGCTGCTTCCTTTCATGGATGCTTTCAATGTCGACCTCAAAGCATTCCGGGATGAATTCTACAGGCATCATACCAATTCCCGGCTGGCACCTGTTTTGGAAACCCTAGGGATACTGAAGGAGGCAGGCAAGCATTTTGAGATCACCAACCTTGTTATACCCGGATTGAATGATGATCCGGGTATCTTTGCAGAGATGGTGGACTGGATCGCCGGTGAACTGGGTGAGTATTCTATTCTACACCTGTCCCGCTACTTCCCGCATCATAAAATGACAAGAAAGGCAACGCCCGAGAACACACTGAAGGAATTCTACGATATCGCCAGAAAAAAACTTCACTTTGTTTACCTTGGGAACGTGCATACCAAAGACGGACAGGACACTTTTTGTCCCAGCTGCAATGAACTGCTGATCAGTCGCAACGGGTACAAAACAGATATTGCGGGACTCAAAGCAGGTCCCAAATGCGGAAAATGTAATGCTTCCATTCAAAACCTTGTATTATGAATGTAAGAAAAGCCACTGTTGCAGGCGCCTTTTACCCAGGCAGCCCGAAAGAGATCAACCATCTCCTCGACAGGGTCCTTAATGCCGAAAAGGACAAAATTGACTATAGTTACGCGGACAGGGAGATCATCGGTTGTGTAGTCCCTCATGCAGGCTACATATATTCTGCGTACGAGGCAGTACATTTCTTTGAAATTATCCGCCAATCCGGGAAGGAGTACGATACATTCATAATAATAAATCCCAACCATACCGGTTATGGTGAATACATTGAGGTCGATTCCAGCGATACATGGGAAACTCCTCTCGGGACGGTACCGCTCGATACGGAATTTGCCAGGGCATTGGAACTGCCCCGTTCAAACCGTGCTCAGCAGCAGGAGCATTCTGCGGAAGTGATGCTGCCATTGCTGCAAAAATTCATGCCTTTTGAATTCCAGGTGCTTCCTGTCAGCATGCTACGCCAGAATCCAGTCTCTTCCCTTGAACTTGCTGAAAAGATCCGGAATGCAAATGCACGGCTGAAAAGAAAACTGATGATCATTGCCTCTTCCGATTTCTCCCATTTCGAAAGCCCCGCAGACGGACACCGGAAGGACGAGATGGTCCTCGAACAGATCACAAAACAGGATTCAGAGAAGTTGTACGACACGGTGATCCAAAACCGGATATCGGTATGTGGCTACGGTCCCATAATGACACTCATTGAATACTCCGGGCTCGTCAGTGAAAAACCCCTGTCCTCCATCCTTGCCCGGGGAAATTCCGGCAAAACCAGGCCCTCGGACAGTGTCGTGGATTATATCACCATCCTGTTCCACAATTAATTCCGAATGGACCGTACAGTTCCTCGCATCCCTTTGATACCTTATTACAGACCGGTCAGGTGTTCACTTATTTCCCAGAGTCTTTCACATTCTTCCTGCTGATACGATACCCTGTTGGACCTTAGTGGTTTCCGCCTGGTAAAATACCTGCCCGATATTCCCTCAACATCAGGAGAGGATGCCAGGTAAACAATTGTATCAGCTCCTTTCCGGGGAGATTTCAGAAAGGGCTTCCCCAGCTTTATTAAAAACCTGAAAACGGGCTTTGCCTCATTCCCGAAATTCGTTGCCACCGCTCCGGGGTGTACCGCATTTGCCGTAATGCCGCCGTCATGCCACCTGCGATCCAGTTCATATGTGAACATTATATTTGCGAGTTTAGCCTGGGAATATGAACGGAATCCATTATATTTTGTCTCGTACATGAGGTCTTCAAAATTTATTCGCCCGGCCCGCTGGGCCTCTGAACTGACATTGATGATACGGGCATTACCTGACACAAGCAGGTCTTTCAACTGGTTGGTGAGTAAAAAATGGCCCAGGTGATTTACCCCGAATGTATACTCGAATCCCTCTGCCGTGGTTTTCCTGTACCCGAAATAACCTCCTGCATTATTTATCAATACGTCCAGACGCCTGAAGTTCTTCCTGTAGTTTTCGGCCAGATGCCGGACCGATTCCAGTGAAGCCAGGTCCAGTTCCAGCATGGACACCGAGGTACTGCCTGTTTCACGGCGTATCTCATCAAGGGTTTCTTCTCCCCTTGCCCTGTCACGGTAAGTAAATGCCAGGCTTGCACCCAGTCTTGCTAGTTCCATGGCGGCTGCCCTGCCAATGCCTGAAGTGCCGCCTGTGAGTAATACATGTTTACCTTTCATAGCTTATTCATCCTGTCTCAGAGGGACAAAATTATAATTCTTTCTCATATTTCTTATCTTTAAAAAAAACACATTCAGATGACGGTAAGAAAGATCAATATGGGAATGGTGGGCGGCGGCCCGGGTTCCTTTATCGGGAAAATCCATGTCAGCTCCGCATTGCTTGACGGGCATATCAGTTTTGTCTGCGGTGCATTCAGCTCAGATCCTGCAAAATCCAAAATAAGCGGCAGGGAGTATTACCTGGATCCCTCCCGGGTGTATAACAACTACAGGGAAATGATCGAAAAGGAAAAAAAGCTTCCGGAAGGGGAACGGATGGATTTTCTCTGCATTGCCACTCCCAATCATATCCATTACGAACCGGCCAAACTTGCCCTGGAGAGCGGGTTTCATGTCGTCAGCGACAAGCCCCTTACATACGATTCGGAAGAAGCACGCGATCTTGTCCGGGTAGTGGAGAAAACCGGGCTGCTTTTTGCCGTAACCCATGCCTATACGGGGTACCCGATGGTCAAGGAGGCCAGGGAAGTAATCCGGGCCGGGAAACTGGGAAATATCCGGAAGGTGGTATCAGAATACCCCCAGGGCTGGCTGTCAACCCTGCTGGAATCCAGCGGGCATATCCAGGCCTCCTGGAGAGGAGATCCCGCAAAGTCCGGAAAAACAAACAGCATGGGAGATATCGGTACCCATGCCCTGAATCTTGCGGAGTACATAAGCGGGCTCAGGGTTACACAGGTCTGTGCAGATATAAGCACCCTGGTGGAGGGCAGAAAACTGGATGACGACGGGAATGTGCTGGTCCGGTTTGACAACGGGGCCAGGGGCATTATATATGCCAGCCAGATCTCGGCAGGTGAGGAAAACGGGCTGAAAATAAGGGTTTACGGGGAGAAAGGGGGACTGGAATGGACCCAGACGGATCCAAACAACCTCATCCTGAAATGGCTTGACAGGCCCATTGAGTATATACGCCCGGGTAATCCCTGGTGTTCCGGTCTGGCTAAATACAATACACGATTCCCGGCCGGCCACCCGGAAGGATTGATGGAGGCATTCGCAAACATATACCGTAACGTCGCCACATGTATCCAGCACCGTCTTGAAGGAACAGAACCGCCCGAGGAAGCTCGGGATTTCCCGACAGTACACGAGGGACTCAGGGGTATGCTTTTCATTGATTCCGTACTCGCCTCTGCAAAAAGTGAAAACAAATGGACCCGGTTCCTGGAATGATATCCGCTTCCATTCCGGGTTGATTCCCCGTTCGTTCCCCGGACTGATCCCTGAACCGGGCCTGGCAATACCACCGTGCAAGTCCCGGGGAATTCACCATGCTGTTCAGGATGAATTCGACCTAAAATAGCCCGAGATTGCCTGCACATAAGCAGCAAACCTCTCCCTGCCCAGCTCGGTTATCCTGCAGCTTGTCTGCGGGTAGTTCCCCTTGAATTTCTTTTTTACTTCAATGTACCCGGCTTCTTTCAACTTTGTGATCTGGACGCTCAGGTTTCCCGATGTTGCCCCGGTCTCACTTTTCAGGTACCCAAAATCAGCCTTGTCCACGCTCACCAGTATGGACACAACCGCAAGCCTGAGTTGAGAATG
>CBFDEE010000193.1:0-5525 GCA_965603745.1 uncultured Bacteroides sp.
TTCCTTTAACCAGTTCCGCAACGGTTCTGAAATCTTCTATCCTGGCGTTGGTGCAGCTCCCGATAAAAACATAATTGACAGGCATTCCCAGGAGTTTTTCCCCTTTCCTGAGTCCCATGTACTCGAGGGATCTTTCTTCACCATTGATGTCCGGAATGGCCTGGTCCACGGCAATACCCATGCCCGGATTGGTTCCGTAGGTAATCATCGGGGGAATATCGGATGCGCTGAATTCGTATTCCAGGTCAAACTCCGCGTTTTCGTCGGTGTGAAGTTCCTTCCACTCAGCTATCTTCCTTTTAAGTTCTTCTCCCGCCGGGGCATAGTCCCTTCCCTTCACATATTCTATAGTCTTTTCGTCAGGTGCTATGAGTCCCCCGCGAGCCCCCATCTCGATACTCATATTACAGACCGTCATCCTTGCTTCCATGGACATATTGCAGAAGGTTGAACCGCTGTATTCTACAAAATACCCTGTTGCACCGCCGGCGCTTAGTTTAGATATAATATAGAGGATTACGTCTTTCGACGTGACACCCGGTTCAAGGTCTCCTTCAACCGTGATCCTCATCCTTTTTGGTTTGTACTGAAGCAGGCACTGGCTGGCCAGGACCATTTCGACTTCGCTGGTACCTATCCCGAAGGCAATGGTTCCGAAAGCACCGTGTGTTGCCGTATGACTGTCGCCGCAAACAATGGTCTGTCCCGGTTGGGTGATCCCGAGCTCCGGCCCGATTATGTGAACGATGCCGTGATTCTCATGCTGCAGATGAAACAATTTAATGTCATTCTTCCGGCAGTTTTCGCTCAGCTTCTCCACCTGCAGGCGTGACAGTTTGTCCCCAATGGTCAAATGCTGGTTTATTGTCGGAACGTTATGATCCGGCGTGGCAAATACCTGTTCGGGCCTGAATACCTTTATTCCCCTGCGCTCGAGTCCGGAAAATGCCTGGGGACTGGTAACTTCATGAACGAAATGCCGGTCAATGTACAGGACATCCGGTCCGTCAGGAATGCGGTCAACCACATGCTTGTCCCATATCTTCTCAAATAATGTTTTGGCCATATGACGTATAATAGATGGGAATTACAAAAATACGTGATAAAAAGAATTACAGATCGGAAAGTAAAGAATTAATAATATTTTAACTCGTTTAATCTCAGACGATCTGTGCGAGGGCGTCAATAAATGCTTCGACAGATGCAGTCACAATATCCGTGTTGGCTGAAAAACCGTACAAGATGTTTCCCTTGTAAGCTACCTGAACGTGGACCTTGCCCAGGTCGTCGCTTCCCCGGGTAATGGCCTGGATCAGAAACTCTTCCAGCCTTATTTTTTTATTCACGATCTTTTTTACAGCCGTGAATGAAGCATCGATGGGACCGTTCCCTATGGCGGACTCCTTCGTAACCTCCCCCTGTATTTCAAGGGCCACGGTGGCAGTTGGTATGGAATTGCTTCCGCATGTGACCTGCAGTGAAATAAGCTCGATGCTGCGTGGACCGCGTTTCTCTTTTCCAACAAGGACTTTCAGGTCCTCATCGTTAATCTCCTTCTTTTTGTCGGCAACTTCGAGGAATTCCTGGTAGAGGTGGTCCAGTTTCGCCTTGCTCAGCTTGTAGCCCAGTTTCTCGATGCGGTGTTTCAGGGCAGCCCTTCCACTCCTTGCCGTAAGGACAATCGAGGATTCATTGATCCCGACACTACGCGGATCAATGATCTCATAGTTTTCCCTCCTCTTCAGAACGCCGTCCTGGTGTATCCCGGAGGAATGGGCAAAAGCATTTCGTCCAACGATGGCTTTGTTGGGCTGTACCGGCATTCTCATCAGGGTTGAGACCAGGCGCGAGGTTTTATAGATACGTTTCGGATTGACATCCGTATAAAGTTTCAGGTGCTTTCGGCTCTTAAGGGTCATCACCACCTCTTCGAGGGATGTGTTGCCGGCCCTCTCCCCGATACCGTTCATGGTCACCTCCACCTGGCGCGCTCCGTTGATGACCCCGGTTATGGTGTTTGCCGTTGCCATCCCAAGATCATTATGGCAATGGGTCGAGATGATGGCATCATCAATATTATCCACATGCTCCTTCAGATACCTGATCTTTGCCCCGAACTCTTCCGGCAATGTATAACCTGTTGTATCCGGGATGTTCACCACGGTTGCCCCGGCCGCGATGACCGCATGGATCACTTTAGCCAGGTATTTGTTTTCGGTACGTCCTGCATCTTCGGCATAGAATTCCACATCCTCGACAAACTTCTTTGCATACTTGACGGCAGCCACGGCTCTTTCAAGGATCTCATCCTGGTTGGAGTTGAGCTTGTAATTGATATGATAATATGAGGTCCCTATCCCGGTATGGATCCTGGGCCTCACGGCATATTGCAAAGCTTCGGCTGCAACCTCGATGTCCTTTTCAACGGCACGTGTTAGTCCACAAATAACCGGCCCCTTCACAGCCTTGGATATCTCAACGACAGAATTAAAATCACCCGGACTTGAAATCGGGAAACCAGCCTCAATAATGTCCACGCCTAGAACTTCAAGTTCCCTTGCCACTTCAATTTTCTCAATTGTGTTCAACTGGCATCCCGGTACCTGTTCGCCGTCCCTCAGGGTGGTATCAAATACGTAAACTTTCTCCTTCTGCATGATTCCTCGGATTTAGGGTGGATATTAATTATACAAAAGAAGTAAATAAATACGAGATATGCTATACAACATACTAAAAAAGCAGACCTGCTGTGGATCTGCTTTCATGTGTGCTTAAGATGTGGTCTTTTAGTCCGGGGGAGGCGCTATTTGAACTCCAGTTTAAGCTTGTCAACCCAGGCATTAACCCGGTCCTTGTTCATTTTTCCCTGTGATTCATAATCGATGCCCAGTCCACAGAACTGGTCGCCGCGTTCGGCCCTGGAGGATTCGTATGAATACTCTTCCGTTGAGGTAAAACCTACAAGATCCGCACCCTGGGACTCGAGTATATCCGCCAGGATACCCATGCCGTCCAGGAAGTTTTCAGGGTATCCTTTCTGATCACCGAGACCAAAAAGGGCAATGGTTTTCCCTGTAAGGTCCATATCCTCGATTTCGGGCACAAATTCATCCCAGTGGTTGGGCAGTTCACCGTCAAACCAGGTGGAAGTACCGCATATGAGGTTTTCAAATTGCGTGAATTGCCCGGGTGTTATCTCCTCGACATTCAGCATTTCGACCTTTGCGGAACCTTCGAACGTATCCGCGATCCTTTTAGCGATCTTTGAAGTTTTCTGAGTATTGAAGCTATAAACGATTCCTATCTTTTTCACGGCTTGTTTTTTAGCGGATTATCTGTCTGATTTACTGTCGGTTTGTTTTCCGATGTTCCATGATGCTGTTTCAGTAGGCCAACAGGTCCCTGGCAGCCTCCAGAATTTTATCCGTATTCGGAAGAATTGCCTTCTCAAGTATACGGTTGAATCCAACCGGGGTGAATGTCGAGCCCACCCGCTTAACAGGACCATCAAGATACTCGAAGGCCTCGTCGCCTATCTGCGCGGCGATTTCGGCACCGAAACCGGAGAAAACCTTGTCTTCGTGTACTACCAGTACTTTTCCTGTTTTCATGACCGATGCCATAATGGCTTCCCTGTCCAGGGGAATCAGGGAGCGGAGATCCAATACTTCAGCGCTCGCACCGTCTTCCTCGGCAATCCTTGCGGCAGCCTCCAGGCACATATGGCTGGTGTTCCCGTACGTGATCATTGTAAGGTCCTCACCTTCCCTCCGGATGCGTGCCTTGCCGAAGGGTACTTCGAAATCATCGGGTATGGGAGTGGCAGCCTTCGGGGCATTATACAGAGCCTTTGGTTCCATAAAGAAGTTAAGTCCCCTGCTCCGCATGCACGTCCTCAGCAGTCCCGCCGCATCATCGGCAAAGGATGGATACACCACCCTTACCCCTGGAAAGGTTGTGATACTGCCTTCAATGGTCTGGGAGTGGTAGAGTCCCCCTCCGATATATCCTCCCGATGCGAGCCGGACGGTTACATTGGGTGAGAATTGTCCCCTGGTACGCCAGTAGTCATGAGTGGTTTCAACGAAGGCTTCCATCGCCGGCCAGAAATAATCCGCAAACTCGGCTCCTTCCGCAACGATTCGGATCTTATCATTGAAACGGCTCATCCCGTTGGCGGTCCCCATTATGAAATCCTCTGCGATGGGAGCGTTAAACACACGCTCCTTTCCGAATTCCTGCTGCATCCCCTTGGTCACATTGAAGATCCCCCCCTTTTCCTTATGTGCCACATCCTGTCCCCAGATATAAGTATCCGGATTGTGCCTGAACTCAGCCTTGAGCGTTTCGTTTAGTCCCACGATAAGCTTCTTTGGTTCTCCCTCGAAATCATGCGTTCCGTCGGTATATTTTTCAGGCACATGGGGTTCCGGTATGACGAAGTCATGAATGGATTCGGGGGAGGGATCCGGAGCAGCCATCCCGGCTTTATGGGCCTTTTTAACCTTTTCCTTCATCTCTGCCTCGATGGCTTCCAGTTCTTCGACCATGAATCGTTCATAGCGAAGCAGCAGGCGCCTGAACTTGGCGAGCGGATCGTAATCCCGTACATAATTCAGTTCGTAATCATCCCTGTAAAGCTCATGTGCATCCGAATTGGAATGGGAATGGATCCGTACGCAGTTGGCCTGTACGATGACCGGCTCTTCATTCTCTTCAATGTGCCTGCGGGCCTCTGCCAGTGTATTCATGGAATCGAAAACATCCTTGCCATTGCAATGCATTATCCTGAGGTTCTTGAAGCCGGAGAAGTTATCGGCGACCTTGCGTCTTGCGGTCTGGTCCTTTTTCGGAACGGATATCCCGTAACCGTTGTCCTGGAATACGAACATTACCGGGAGCTTTTCATTTGATGCCCCGTTTATGGCCTCATATACGTAGCCCTCAGAGACGGAGGACTCGCCCTGGGAACTAAAGGCAATGCCCGGGGTCTTGTATTTTTTCATGGCCCGGGCCACCCCGACGGCGTGAAGCACATGATTGCCAGTGCAGGAAGAAACGTTATGGATGTTCCATTCCGGTTTGGCGAAATGGTTGGACATATGCCTGCCTCCCCCGGCTACATCGAGGTCCTTCGATATCCCGTTATAAATAATCTCTTCGGCCGTCAGTCCCGATGAAATAGCAGTGAGCATGTCACGGTAATACGGGAAAAGATGATCCGTTTCCCGGTTGAAGACCTGGCCGATGGCCAGTTGTATCCCGTCATGCCCGGCATAGGGCGCATGGTATGACCATCCGATAGCCTGCTTCAGGTAATTGGGAGCCCTGTCGTCCAGCATCCTGCCCAGGGTCATCAGCCGGAACCAGTTCTCCAGTGTGCCTTTGTCGGTGGTCTTGATATGATAGGTTTTGTCCTTCTTCATAATCATTCGGTTTCTTCGGTTAATCTCAGATGCTGCGGTTCACATCGAATGCTTCCAGGATGTCAGCCAGTTTCCTGAGAAAGGCCCCGCCGTATGCCC
>CBFDEE010000194.1:0-5491 GCA_965603745.1 uncultured Bacteroides sp.
TTACATTAATCACATTATCACTTTTTTTGACAGGGACAAACAGCTTATTTCAGCCCTGCCTTATGAAACCGAAGAGATCAGTTACCTGATTAAAATGCCCGCTTCACTTCACCTGGACGAGGAGGGAGAATCAGGTGCCGGCCTCGATAGTATACCCGAAGGAGAAAGCCTGGAAAACCTCGATGAAGAAAAATACCTGATCCAGGAAGAAGAAGAGGAATCAGATTAAAGCCAGGCCGGTTTTATCAGCATATCCCTGACACGGGTTGATATGTATTTTTTATAATATCTCCCGGATTTTATATTTTTCTGCATTCAAACTATGGGGTCCGGATACAGGAAACCCCTGAGTGTAACAATTATATGCAAATGAGACCATCAGTTTTACGCCTGATCCTGGCAATAATCTTCTGTAATCTGCTCACTGCCGGTGTAACGGGACAGGATCCTGTATCCGCGGACACAGCAAAGACAGTCAGGCAGTCCATTCAGGTTACGGATATCGTGATCCAGTCCACCAATGTGAATACCACACTTCGTGAGAAAAGGACTTTCTTGCTTAGTGCTGAACAGAAACAGGAAATCGCATCCCGGATGGATACCTTATTGTTCCGCCTGGCTCTGCTGCGTGAGGATCCCCGGATTCACAGTATTGGCCAGCTAAATCTCCGGAGCCTTAAGAACCTGCAGTCTGACTGGTCCCTTCTCGATAATTTATTTGACACCGAGCAGGAAAAACTGAACGAAATCCTACAGGACATTGAAAAGCAGCGCGGCGAACTGCTAAGCCTGCTTTCACTCTGGCAGCTGACCGCTGAAACCATCGATGAGGAATCGGCTGCGGAACTGGTCCTTTCTCAGATTGATTCCACGCTCAGCGATATCCGGCGAACAGCTTCGCTTTTTGATTCCGATTCAAGATTCATCCAGGAAGAACTTGTGCAGATAACATCCGGAGTGATCTTTACCAATGAAGTGCTGGAAGAGATTCTCATCGCCGAGCAGGAGGTAACGAAAAGCCTTCTCAGTCTTTCCAGTACACCTATATGGAGAGAATTCTCACACAAAAAGGACTCCACCATTGTATTTCAGCAGCAAAGGTCACTGGTCGATGATTCAATCACAGGATTCAAGGATTTTTATTCCCGGTACGAACACCGGCTCTGGCTGCACCTGGTTCTCTGCATTACGATTATAATAATCGTATTTATCATATTCAGTAACCTCAGGCATACCCTGCCAGAAACAGACAGTCCCGGGGCACATGCGGTGAAAAACATAACGGGCCAGCCCCTGGCATCGGGCTGGCTGATCTCCGTTATCCTTACTTTTATCATGTATAAAAACCTGCCGGAATCCGTGATGCTACTCGTTTCCCTCCTGCTTCTGCCCCCAATGATAATCATCCTGAGAGGTGTGATTACCACGAATGCCAGGAAGTATATCATGCTGCCGCTGATTGCCATTGTCATGGTGGAATTGCACAGTATAGGTTATTCCGAGACCTTGTTCAGCAGGCTATGGCTGATGTTCATCATCCTGTACGGGATCTTTACCCTGGCCCTGATCTTCGGAAGGAAGTCACAACGGGAGATAATCATACAGAAGCGACACGGGAAACTTGTGGCATTCGCGGGCTTTACGGGATTTGCCCTTCTGGGTATTGCGTTTTTTGCCAATATCATCGGCGCCATAACCCTGGCCGAATTCCTGGCCCATTCGCTTATCGAAAGTGTGACCGTGGCCCTGTTTTTATTCGCATTTGCATCCATCCTTCACAGTATTGTGACCACGCTTGTCTACAGTAATTACCTGAAAAGGTCCAGTATTCTCAGCCAGTACCAGGATCTGGTTTATAAAAGGCTCAGGGGACTGATCAACCTGGTTGCAGTCGTACTGCTCATTAATCTCACGTTCAGGATCTTTAATATATGGGACCCGGTATTTGGTTGGATAAAGCATGTGCTGACCTTTAACATCCAGATAGGTACAATGGCGTTTTCCCTCTGGAACCTTTCCCTGTTTTTCTTTATTATCTGGCTCACCATATGGATCAGCCGTTTTGTCCGGAGTATTTTTGAAGGTGAAGCCGGTCTTCGCGACCGTATGCGGCGGGGTGTTCCAGGAGCCGTATCTCTTATCTTGAGAATAACCATATTTACCATCGGCTTCATGCTGGCTATTGCTGCAGCCGGGGTGAAAATGGACAAACTTGCCATACTGCTCGGAGCATTCGGTGTCGGTATCGGTTTCGGACTGCAGAATATATTCAACAACCTGGTTTCCGGGATCATCCTGGTTTTCGAGAGGCCGATCAAGGAAGGTGACATCATTGAGGTTGGCACACTCCTGGGAATCGTAAAGGAAATCGGTATCCGCGCAAGTGTTATCCGGACCTATGACGGATCCGAGGTGATCCTTCCCAATGGCAACCTGATCTCCAACGAACTGATTAACTGGACCCGTACGGACATGCGCCGCAGGGGAGAAGTCCTCGTAGGTGTTAAATACGGGACGGACCCGCAAAGGGTGATCGACCTGCTGACAGGGGTAGCCGAGACTCATGACCAGGTACTCAAGCATCCCCCAGCAGTAGCCCTGTTCCAGGGCTTCGGTGAAAGTTCACTGGATTTCCGCCTGCTTTTCTGGATCAGTGATGCAGACCTCAGACTTGTCATACAGAGCGAGATGGCCGTCAAGGTGAACAATGCGATCGTTGAAGCCGGTATCGAAATCCCATTCCCGCAGCAGGATCTGCATGTGCGTTCCGTGGATTCCCGGATCATGGACCGGGTAAGTGCCCAGGACGAAATTGCCGGGAAGCAGAAAAACCTCCCTCCACCTGACAAAAAATAAGCTTTCGGTAAGCCATCATCTGTTTATTCTTCACGCGAGCAATACTGTCTGAGCACAGCGAGTTGTACTGCGAGAAAAAAGAATAAACAGATGTGGCTATCCTGTATTATAATGTTGCACGACATTTGACTCGTGCTACTGTTTTCCGTAATTTATGTGAGGTATTAAATCTGATTGGCCGGATTGATAATACAGACCCGCGGCAGGGATAATTCTGCTGCAGAAATCATACATATGGACGCTAAAACATTTCATTTTGAAAAGCAAAATGGGACCGGGATCATTACACTTACACGTCCCGATGTCCTGAACGCACTGAACATGCAGTTCTTCACAGAACTAAACCAGCTGCTCGATGTCCTCGAAAAAGATCCAGTGATCCTGATCATAACCGGCAGCGGCAAAGGATTTGCAGCCGGTGCAGACATATCCGAAATGGCGGATATGTCCCCTGAAGAAGCCTTGGAGCTCTCTCGGAACGGACAGAAAATCTTCCGGAGGCTTGAAGATTTCAGGTATCCCGTTATCGCTGCTGTCAACGGATATGCCCTGGGAGGAGGCTGTGAACTCTGCCTTGCCTGCGATATCCGGCTTGCCAGCGAGGAGGCCAGATTCGGACAGCCGGAGGTTAAACTGGGACTGATCCCAGGATATGGTGCCACGCATAAGCTGGCCAGGCACGTGGGACTTGGGAACGCTCTGTATATGCTGATGACTGCGGCCACGATAACGGCTGCAGAAGCGCTCCGGATGGGACTGGTGCAGGAAGTCACGGAGCCGGATGCATTACTCGGCCGGGCGCAGGAACTGGCAGCCGGCCTTCTTAAAGTGGGACCGGATTCGCTGCAGATCGTGAAATCCGTCAGCCGGACCTCTGCAGATCTTCCGTATGGCGAAGGACTTGAACTTGAGTCGGAATATTTCATGCAGATGTTTGACGGGCAGGGAAGGGAAGGAATGAAGGCCTTCCTCGAGAAACGGAAACCGGAATGGTAAGCTTAATTAATAAAATACCCATGCAGTACAAGGAAAAATTCAGAAAGGTAAGTATCCTGGGAGCCGGAGGAAAAATGGGCAGCGGTATCCTGCTGCTTACCGCAATGGAAATGCTCAGGCTTGCACAAAATGACCCGGAAGGAATGAGTGTCTGCGAACTGAATGCCATCGATGCTTCGGCAGAAAGCCTGCGCGGTGTGATGGACTACCTCAGGATACAGGTCAGAAAAGCTGCAGAAAAACAGATCGTGCATCTCAGGGGTGTGTACTCCGGGCGCCAGGACCTGATCGAAAATGCGGATATCATCGACCAGTATATTATGGATGTGATGCAGCTGGTCAGAACAGGGACCTCCCTGGAATTGGCACGGGACTCCAGCCTTGTTTTCGAAGCTGTCAGCGAGAATCCGGAACTGAAAGTAAAGCTGATCCGCGAAATAGAAGGCAGCAGCGGAAGCAATGCCTGGTACCTGACCAATACCAGTTCAATCCCCATAGGAAAGCTGAACCGGGACGCCGGACTTGAGGGCAGGATCATTGGCTTTCATTTCTATAATCCCCCGGCCGTCCAGAAACTGGTTGAACTTATACCTGCGGAAGAAACCCTGGCCGGGCTGAAGGAATTCTCACTCAAATATGCCGGTGCATTGCGAAAAAAGATTGTCCGGTCCAACGACATTGCAGGCTTTATCGGAAACGGGCATTTCATGCGCGACATCCTGTACGGCGCGTCTCAAGTGGAAAAGCTCGAAAAGGATCATTCCCTGCCCCGGGCCATCTGGATCATCAACCGTGTAAGCCAGGATTTCCTGATCCGGCCTATGGGGATATTCCAGCTAACAGATTATGTGGGACTCGATGTCTGCCAGTACATCATGGAGGTGATGGATCCGTATATGGAAGGGGAAGAGCTCCACTGCGGCCTTGTGGACAGGCTCCTGGAGCAGGGTGTTAAAGGGGGACAAAACCCGGACGGTTCCCAGAAAAACGGATTTCTCTCCTATGAAAAAGGAAGAATTACCGGAGTATGGGACCCGGACAAGAAGGAATATATCCCGGCAGACAGGTTGGAGGCCGATACAGCACCGGTCCTTGGTTCCCCGCCCGGGGGACACCTGACATGGAAAGAAATGATCCGTGATCCACGGAAACCGGAAAAACTCGAAACTTATTTCAGCAATCTCTCCAAGGAAAAGAACCTGGGAGCCAGGCTTGCAATGGAATACGGTAAAAACTCCTGCAGCATCGGTAAACTGCTGGTAGGAAAAAATGTCGCCGGCTCGGAAGAAGATGTAAACACGGTATTGCTGACAGGCTTTTTCCATGCTTACGGGCCCGTTAACGATTATTTTAACTAAAACCTGAAAAAATGAATCGTAAAGTATATCTGGCAGCCGGGTTTAATACCATATCCCTCGGAACGGGGCGGAAGGAATTCCATCCCAAGAAACCCAGGCCCGGACTGGAGCATTATTTTAAAGAAGCCGCCCTGGGAACCCTTGCTAAGATCGGCGGAGGAAAGAACGTAGACGAATCCGTTGTGGGGAATTTCATGGCCGAGAGATTTGTCCGCCAGGCCCACCTGAATGCCCTCTTCCCTATGGTTGATGCAGATCTCCGGTTCAAACCCGCCACAAGG
>CBFDEE010000195.1:0-5480 GCA_965603745.1 uncultured Bacteroides sp.
AAGCTTGTGCTGGTACCTGGAAGCGGGCTTTGCGAGCTGTATCTCGGTGGACAGATCCAGCCGGTGGTAATCAGGCAGCCGGTCGTTGTTCTTCTTTTCGTATACGGGCACTGCATACCCGTTATAATAGTAGAACCCTGTAGGGGATGAAAATGCCGAACCTGTCATATAGATCCAGTTCATTGAAACGATCCAGCGGGGTTTCATGTTATATGAAAGGTACAGGCTGAAATCATGCGGGCGGTCCCACGATGCAGGGTAGGCCTCATCACCGTTTATTCCCGTGATCTGCCTCCAGGATCTTGTATAGGCGTATCCCAGCCACCCGTTCAGGCGGCCGTAATATTTTTTAAGCAGGATCTCAATACCGTATGCCTCGCCTTCCCCGAACCTTAATTCCGATTCCACAAAGGGATTCAGGAGCATATAAGCGTGATCCTCGTAGTCGATCTGGTTATGCATTTTCTTGTAGAATCCTTCCAGGCTCAGATCGATGTTGGCCCTGTTGATTTTCTGAAAATAACCTATGGATACCTGGTCGGCGAGCTGCGGAAGGATATTCGGTCCTGCCGGAAGGTATACCTCCAGTGTTGTGAAGGGGGAGATGGAATTGGTCACCAGCTGTTCATACTGGGCGGTCCGGGCGTAGGACGCTTTCAGAGAGGCACTCTCAGTGAGGCGGAAGGTCAGTCCCAGGCGCGGTTCCACCCTGAAATAGTTGTTATAGGCTTTCCCCGGCAGATGATACAGGGTGTCAACAGGCAGATGATCCTCGTCATAAACGTACTCGGTCGCCGGGCCGAAATTTTTCCAGATGCTTGCCCGGAGGCCGTACCTGAGTGACAGACGGCTTCCTATTGCATGGTTGTTGCTTATATAAAAGACCGTCTCCCTGCAGGTTTTTTTTGAAACCACAGGCACATCCGGGTTAGGATCCTGCCCGTCCTCATAGTTGCCGGGATTGAACCGGTGCCCGGAGATCCTGGCTCCGAATCTCAGCGTGATTCCCGGGTTGGCATACCAGGTAAAATCCGATTTAAGGCTGACATTTGAAATATGCGAATTCCAGAAATCATCCTGTTCGACATCCGTCAGGAAATAGTAATCATACTTGCTGCTGTAGAAGGTGGTATTTGAAAATAACCTGTCGCTGAAGAGATGGTTCCAGCGGATCGTTCCCGCCACATTTCCCCAGCTGATCCCGGATGTACTGGCGGGATTCGGTCCCTGGCTGAAGAAGTCCTTGCCCGCATATCCGGATATATGGAGACGGTCTGCGGGACCCAGTCCCAGGTTCAGCTTGGCATTCAGGTCAGTAAAATAGAACTTCCGGATTGCGGGATTGGCTGCCTGCATAATCCATTTGAAATAGGAGGTCCTGCCTGAGACAAAAAAAGAACTGTTCCCCTTCATCATAGGACCCTCTAAGGATGCCTTGGCCGTTGCCAGTCCCAGGCTGCCGTTCACAATCACCCTGCTCATGTCACCGTCCCTGGTCCTTACATCGAGAAGGGAGGATAGCCTGCCCCCGTATTCAGCGGGGATGTCTCCCTTGTAAATATCAATGTCTTTGACCGCATCCGGGATGAAAGTGGAAAAGATACCCAGGACATGGGCGGGATTATAGATCGGTGCATCATCGATGAGTATCAGGTTCTGGTCCTTGTTGCCGCCGCGAACGAAAAACAGGGTGGACCCGTCGCCCTGCAGGCTTATTCCCGGCAATGCATCCAGTGATTTAATGATATCCTGCTCACCCATGAATGCCGGCATCCTTTCAACCGAACGGGGCTCCAGGTTAATATTGCCTGTCCTGATCTGGGACAAATCGATCTGGTCATCCAGGTTGGTGATCACTACCTCCTCCAGGAGGGAAGGTTCCAGTTCGAGCCGGATGTCGATTGCCTGGTCGGCCATCACTTGGGCAGTCCAGAAAAAGGTTTTGTATCCCAGGTAGGAAAAACTGATGGAATGATGCCCTGCGGGAATGGTAAGGGAATAAAAACCGAACTCATTTGAGATGGTGCCTTTTTCAAGCTCGGGTACATAGACAGTAGCCCCGATAAGCACCTCGTTTGACATATTATCCCTTATATACCCGCTCATCGTGTAGTGAAAGGGGCCTGTGGGTTCGGAGCGCCTTGTCCGCCTGGCCGGTTTGATCACAACATGATCTTCAATGATCATGTAATCCAGGTTTGCCTGCCTTGACAGGTCATCCAGTACCCTTGCCAGGCTGGCCTCCGTCAGCTGAATGGAAACCCTTTGCTCCAGATCGATTTTCCTGGAGCTGTAGGATAATTCAATATCCCCCTGCCTGCTGATCTCCTGGAGAACATCTTCGAGTTTTCCGTTGAAAACATTCAGGGAGATTTTTTTACTGAGGTCCGGCTGTGACCAGGCTCCCGGTATGACACTGATCAGGAGCAGAATGGAAAAGAAACCTGTCCTCAATCTCCTCATTTTCAATTGCTCTAATTGGACTCTTCCAGCAGGATACGTTCCCCGCTGTCAACGACCTCTAAATCAAGTGTGGCTGACAGTACGTTCAGAATGGCTTCAAGTGACTGCTCATGGAAGTTGGTGGTGATCCTGGCTTCCTTCAGGGAATCTGAAGGAATGATAATTTCCGATCCGTAGACTTTATTCAGTGCTGCGGCGACTTCGTGAAGCGTCTGGTCCTCAAAGATAAAGCTTCTGGTTTTCCAGGCCAGGTAATTCCTGTCGGTATTTGCTGTCAGGTTCAGATCCCTGCTTGACCTGTCGTAAACGGCTTTGTTCCCCGGTTTGAGAATAACGGTTTCCGGAACCTCACCATGGCGTGTGACGGCTACCTGCCCGGTTTTAACGATAACCTCGATTTCTGCATTTGACTCGTATGCGTTAACATTAAAAGAAGTTCCCAGAACCCTGATATCGACCTCGGTGGTTGTGATCACGAATGGCCATTCCGGGTTTCCGCTCACTTCAAAGAATGCTTCTCCCTCGAGATGTACGCTCCGCTGGTCCTTTTTGAATTTTTTCGGGTATTTAAGGCTGGAATAACTGTTCAGCGTGACACCGGATCCATCGGGAAGGCTGACGTCGAGCGATACACCGGCTGTCGAAAGGGTCCGGTGTCCAACATTGCGGGAGGTATAGAGTCCCCCGAAAACCAGCGCCATCACAATCACTGCAGCTGCTGCCAGCCGGCCTGTAAGGAACAGGAAGGAACGGCCCTTCTCTCTTCCCGCATCAGCCATGGGCCGGGATTCATCAATGAGTGATTCAAGATGTTTCCATTCAGTATCCAGGTCAAGCGATGCAATATCTTCCACCCTGTCAAGCTTATTCCAGAGGGTTTTATATTCCTCGAAAAGCCTACGGTTTTCTGCGGCGGACTCCAGCCAGGCATTCAGTTCCTGTTCTTCCTGGTGACCGGTTTCGCCTGACAGGTGCCTGGCGATCAGTTCAAAATCTATATTTTTTCCGTTCGTGTTCATAAATTCGTCTAATCCTTACACACATGACCGGCGTTCTTCCCTTATCAGTTTAAATGCATTATTATAAAAAGTATCAGCATCGTAAGATAATCTATCAGTTTTTCTCTCAGGATTTTCAGTGCCTTTGACATTTGAGCCTCGACGGTTTTAACAGATATGCCCAGTTTTTCTGCAACCTCGGCATATTTCAGTCCCTCGAACCGGTTCAGGGTAAATACTTCCCTGCATTTATCCGGGAGAGCCTGGAGTGCATCATAGATCCTTTGTTCGAGTTCCTGCTCTTCCAGGCGGTCAGTGCCATCGGCAAATTCAGCACTGTCGAGGCGCTCGATGTGGGACTCGTCCCTGTCGAATTTTTTCTGGTCACGGATATGGTTCAGGCAGCGGTTATGTACCGAGGTGAAGAGGTAGGACTTGAGAGGGGATGCGGTATCCACCTTCGTTCGTTTTTCCCAGAGGTTCAGAAATACATTATGCACGATCTCCTTCGCGGTATCCTGGTCGGGGACATATTTCATTGCGAAGAGTACGAGTCCCGGGAAAAAAGTCCTGAACAGCTCCTCGAAAGCCGTCCTGTCCAGCCCGGAGATTATATTTCTTTCCCTGGAAGCCACGCCGCGTTAAGCCTTGCGTAAATATAACAAGAATATGAGGACTGAGAGGGGCGCCTGAAGCAAGATTTCAACATGGGACTGGAACCTGGCAGGGATTACGCCTATTAAAAGGTGGCAAAGTATGTTTCCTGCAGACCGAGTACATATTCCCGGTGTTTCGGATAAGCCACCCATAGTTCCTTGTCACATGATTCCAGTTCCTTGCACTGGAAGCAGCATTCGAATCCTTTCTCCTGGGCACATGGTATGATCGTACAGCGCTGCGGGGTAAATCCCCTGGGTTTATCGTTGTTTTTACAGCCATAGCAGAAATACTCCTCCGCATTGAATTTCACATCATGTTTCTCTGCAATTCCCCATTCCTCAAAAGTTTTCTTTTTCAGTTCGCTGTCATTTTCCAGTGTGGCTTTCAGCAGCGGGCATTCGGGCGTGCATTTATATCCGCAGAAAGTATATTCTTCCGGGTCGAGGGATTCATTATCCGGCTCTGCTGCCGAAAGCAGCCTGCCGCTGCCCATCATCAGGCAGCACGCAGCACATGCACGGGATCCATGAGCTATGAATGAACGACGCGAAATACCGGTTTTCATCAGGATGGTTTTAAGGGTTGATGCATAAATGTATGGAGAACTTGACCTAAATCCAAGCAGAATCTGTCAAATGAATTGTTCATTTTGCCAAAATAGCTTTTTTCGATCCGATCAGTATCATTACTTTCGCCATGTAAACCACAAATATCAAAAATGAAATCAATCAAGACTTTTAGTATTACGACAGCCCTGCTTTGCTGCATATCCCTGTCAAATGCCCAGGATAACCCCGACACCTCCTACTGGTCCCATTCCGGAAAAGTGGCTATAACATTCTCCCAGGTCGGACTTTCAAACTGGTCCGGCGGGGGTGATCCTTCGGTCTCTTTTAACGGGATTTTCAATTACATTGTTAAGTACGAGAAGGACCCTCATCTTTGGCAGACAATCCTGGATGCCGGGTACGGAATGCAGCGGATCGGAAAATCAGATGTACCTTTTAAAAAGGCGGATGATAATCTGACCTTGGTCTCGCGTTATGGTTACAAGATCAGTGATAAGTGGTACCTCTCGGCACTGGGAGACTTCCGGACACAGTTTTACGAAGGATATAATTATGACACGGATCCTGCCACCTTCATTTCGGACATCATGGCCCCGGCATACATCAAGCTGGGTCTGGGGGTCACATACAATCACAAATTTGTAGAGGACCAGTCTTTCTCCCTTACCTTTACACCCGTGAACGGAAGGATCACCCTGGTATTGGATGACACCCTTTCTGCAAGGGGGGAATTCGGGGTTGAATCCGGTGAGAATGTGCTGTTCATGGGTGGAATGGCCCTCATGATGGC
>CBFDEE010000196.1:0-5474 GCA_965603745.1 uncultured Bacteroides sp.
TACATTGTGCTTAATGCTGTTTTCCACCAGCATTTGTAGTACCAGCGGGGGAATGGCGAAATGATAGAATTTTTCGGGAACATCTACTTCAACGGTCAGATTTTTCGTGAACCTGGACTGCTGAAGGCTGATGTACCTTTCGAGCAGGCTGATCTCCTCGCGGACAAGTACGAGTTCCTTATCCCGGCTGCTCAACATATACCTGAAGAATTCGGAAAGGTTCCCGATGTATTCAATGGCCGCCTCGTTATCTTCGACCAGGGTAGTCAGGCTGTTCAGGCTGTTGAACAGGAAATGGGGATTGATCTGGGTCTTGAGGGTCTCATACTTGGCCTGTATATTATCCTTTTCAAGGCGGATGGATTTTGAGAAATGGTATTTCCACTGCCTGTAAAAATAGATCATCTCATGGATAGCCGTTATAAGATACGTAATCAGGAGGGTTACGAAAGCATCGAAAAAAAGGCTTTCGGAATGTTCAACCATGCTGAACCTGGACTCGAGAACATAAACTGCCACAAAAAAAACTATGGTCCATGCCGTGATAAGAAGTATCTCGAGGACCAGGTGCTTTACCAGGTAGAATTCCCAGGGGTACTTCTTCCACAGCCATCCCACAATGATCATGCACCCCATCCAGATCCCTGCCGTCATGATCAGTCCGTGGCCCAATCCAGCCAGTGTCTCTTTTGCCGAGCCGAAACCGAAAGCAACGAACCAGACACCGGCAAGCAGTATCCCCACCAGGACGATAAGAGTGAAATTTATTTTGTTCCCGAGGATCTTCATGATTTACAAATTAAATTGAATCTACAATAATTATCTACACTTGGATACCTTGTGTTTCTTGAGCCGGATTCCGGGTCTGTTTAAAACTGGATGCGGTACAGGAACATGGGTATGAAACCTTGCTGGTAGGTCGTATAAATATCATTGGTTGCTGCATCGTAACCTTCCATGAATATGCTCTGGTAGCCTGTAATGTTCTGCAGGTCTATGGCCCATTCCTGGCTTGCACGCTTACCGTTCACTTTCAGCCCTATCCGGAAATCGGTGCGGAAATAATCATTAAACTTGTCTTCATAAGCATAATCCCAGTCCCTCCATTCATTTCCTTCCTCGATGGATTTCTCAAGATCGACCGGTACATACCTTCTTCCCCCGGCCCAGATTATTTTCATATCCAGGGTCAGCAGTAAATTCTCCCCGAGTTTTCTTTCGTAGCCCCCGAGCAGGTTGAAGACATAATTACCATTGAATGCAGTATTCCTGAGAATGCCGTCATATCCCCTGTATCTTGAGTCAAACAGGGAAGCTGTGAACAGGAAATAGTATCCCCTGCTAAGGAATTTTTCCACCGTAAGCTCCACTCCGTAATTGCGGCCGGTACCTTCATTAGTGAGACTGTCTTCCATCGGTATGGCAAAGAAATCACCGGCATTGGCCATTGAGAACTCATTCCAGGATTCCTTAACCGGAATATTGTAAAGATGCTGGTAATAGGTTTCCAGGCGGATCCTGAAGTCACTGTTTATCATCCGGTTATAGCCAATCACATAATGGTTGCTGCGCGTGTAGCCAAGATCTTCATTTGTGCGGTGGTAAGTATCTGTGATACTGTCATAGGTTTCAGCAAAATATACCACCTTGGGCTGGGTCTGGCTATGCATCCCAATTCCCAGGTTAAAGGACTGGTCCGTCCTGAACTGCCATGTCAGTCCCAGGCGGGGTTCTACGGCAATCTCGTTATTCAGACCAAAATACTGGCTGTGCAGTCCCGCATAACCGGTCAGTTTCTCACCGAATTTATGCTGATACTGCCCGTAGGCCCTTAACATCATCATATCCCCTGTAACTTCTGCCCGGGTAATGAACTGATCGTAGTCAGGATGGTTCAGGCTATCGACATAACCGATTCCGTACTGGTCCAGGATCAGACCAAAGCTGAAATTGTTCCTTGCATTAATTTTCTGCCTGAACTGTGTGCTGAAAGAAAGCTTTGTCTCTTCCTGCCAGCTCCGCAGAAAAGGAGTTGCGATTTCTTTCTGCAGTGAATCGAGAATCGTGGAGGACCTGGTTTTCTGCCACGAGAATGTTGATTTCAGTCGGGTTCTTTCGGTGAAATAATACGTGTGGGACAAACCCGCGACCGCGAGGCTTGACCCAAAATCAATGGCTGTTCCCTTCGGATTATAGCTGTTCGCCGTAGTATCTGCAGCTTCCCTGCCAAGTTCAATGTAGCTGTTCCCCAGCAATCCGAACAACTTGAAGCGTCCCAGTTTTGTCCCCGGTAGGTCTACCATGAAGGTCAGGTCCTTGTATTGTGGAATAGCTTCACCCGTTCCGACACTGAATCCCAGAAGATCAAAGACCTCCGGGGTGGAATACCTGAAATTGGCAAGGTAGGAAGCTTTCTGGCCATTTGCCAGGGTGAACATGGGTCCCTCGACACCTGCCTCAAACCCATTGAATCCTATCTGCCCGGTGAATTCCGTCTTCTGCCTGTTGCCCGAACGCATGTTCAGGTCAAATGCCCCGGCCGTGGCATTCCCGAATTCCGCCGGAAAGGCACCTGTCAGGAAATCCGAATTTGCCAGCAGGTTATTGTTGAGCATGCTCACGGGACCGCCGGTTGTACCCAGGGCGCCGAAATGGTTTGGATTGGGGACCTCTATCCCTTCGAGCCTCCACAGCACTCCGATAGGCGAATTCCCGCGTATGATGATATCGTTCCTTGAATCGTTCTGGGTGCTTACCCCTGCATAATTGGCCACCATCCTGGCCGGATCTCCCAGGCTGCCGGCATAGCGTTCGGTCTCTTCCACCGAGAATGTCCTTGCACTTACACTAGCCATCTCGTTGATTGCCTGGTCTTTTCTCCTTCCCGCTTTAACGACCACCTCGTCCATCTCAATGGCTTTTTCCTCAAGACTTACCTGCAGCATTACCTGCTTTCCTGAGACAAGAAGAAGATTGGGTATGATCTTATTATGGTACCCGACATAGGATACTTCAAGGCTCTGCCTTCCGACCGGGATATCCGGAAGAATGAAATTTCCGTTCACATCCGTAATGGTACCCACAAGCGGATCGGATTCCAATAATATTATATTCGCCCCGATCAGCGGAAATCCCGTTACGGCATCCACCACCGCCCCGCTGATGGTCTGCTTGAAATCACTGACGGCTGCTTTGGATCCTGCAGAAGTGGATCCTGCAGCTGATTCTGAAGTAGTGGATACTGCTGCTGACTTTGTAGTAGTGTATCCTTCTGAAGTGGGGTTTGCTGTAGTGGAGTTTGCTGAAGCCTTTTCCTTATTCTCTTTATCATCGCCGGTGCCGGCAAGTGAAATGCTCAGGGTGAGAGCAGCAACTGAGAGGGTTAAAAGTAAGTTCTTCATGTTTGTGGTTTTATAACTTTACGAAACAAAACTACATGCCAATCACCTCCCAAGAAAAAAAAACATTCCGGACGGGACAAATATACTGCCGAACGGGAATTATTCCTGCCTGAGTTATTCGAACGAGATTGCCCGGGCAGCGGTATTATTCCTGTCTGAGTGATTCTGCCGGGTTTACGTTTGCGGTTTTCAGTACCTGTGAACTGACCGTGAGAATGGCTATGAGTGTGATCAACAGTACCGGGATGAGAAAAAACCACCAGCCGATGCTGATCCTGTATGCAAAGTTCTGAATCCATCGTGACATTATATAATAACCAACTCCAAGGCCGAAGGGCAGGGCGATCAGGACCTGGACAAGGAAGTAGCGAATAAGGAGAAGTACCGCGTTGCCGGATGAGGATCCGAGGACTTTCCGGATACCAATTTCCTGTGTACGCTGAAGGGTGGTGTAGGAAGAAAGCCCGAACAGTCCGAGACAGGCAATAAAGATGGCCAGGAAGGCAAAGAGTCCGAATACCTTTCCGAACTGCATTTCATTCTTATACTGTTCGTTATAATAGTCGTCAAGGAAAAAATATTCGAAAGGATTCTGCGGGAAAAAATTGTACCATTGCTCCTCGATAAAAGACAGTGAACCGGGTATGTCAGCCGGATTCAGCTTGATGGAATAATAATTCGTTGTATTACCGAAAAACCTGAAGATTAAGGGTTCCTGAGCCACTTTTAGTCCCTCTTGATGATAATTTTTTACAACTCCCACGATATTGAATGTATCGCCCCAGAACCAAATAGGGACGTTCATGGCGGAGGGAAAATCCTCGAAGCCCATCAACTGAATGGCATTCTCATTAAACAAGACGGTTTCGCTGTTGCGCCCGAACTCCTCTGAGAAGTTTCTTCCTTCGAGAATGCTCAGCCCGTAGAAATCAACGAAATTGAAGTCGAATCCGATAATGCGGTACTGGTTGCTTTCTTCCGGTCCCTCGTTCAGCTGCCTGATTCCTCCGGCGTTCCATTGCGGTTGACGGCCGGGGACCTCTGTAGAAGCGGTTATTTTCTCTATATCGGAATGTCGTATGAGCTCCGACTTGAAAGCATTGAACGCTTCCGTGTAGGCTGAGTCAGTCACCTCGGCTCCTCTGAGTACCAGTACATTCTCGATATCCACTCCCAGGTCATAATTCTTCATAAAGGAGATTTGCCGGTACACTGTAAAGGTTCCGGCAATTAGCAGCAGGGATGCGGCAAACTGGAAGATCACCAGTATCCTTCTCATTCCCACGCCTCCAACCTTCAGCCCGGAAACTCCCTGGAATACGGTGGTAGGCTTGAAGGATGAAAGAACCAGTGCAGGGTAGATCCCGGATAGTACGGAGCCCGAAATGAAAATAAGCAGTATTAAACCCCAGAATCCGGGGTTCCCACCAAGGCTGTAATCAAGGTGTTCGCCAGTCAGAACATTAAAGGATGGTGCAAGCAGAAGTACGAGAAGGACAGCCAGGGTGATCGCCATCAGGTTAACCAGCACCGATTCTAAAAGGAACTGTCCCAGGAGTTGCTTCCGGTATGCTCCTGTAACCTTGCGCATCCCGACTTCCCGGGCTCTTTCAAGGGACCTTGAACTGGCCAGGTTTATATAGTTGATCCATGCAATCAGGACCAGGAAGACAGCGATGATCAACAGGGCGTATACCGATCGGGCGTTCCCATTAGGTTCGGCTTCGAACATGTAATCGGAATTCAGGTGGATGCTTGCAAGTGGCTGAAGATGAAATATAACACCTGCACTCCATTGTTCCATTTCCTCTCCTACTTCGGCCTCGACATAGGCCGGGATCTTCGCTTCAAACTCCCTGTAATCAGATGCAGGATTCAGCAGGATATAATTAAAGTATCCATCCCATTGCCAGGCGGTATTAACATCAGGGCCATAAAATTGTACCAGGGTTTCCCAGGATGCTACGATATCCGGTTTGAGATGCGAATTGAGTGGTACATCCCTGAAAATTCCTGAGATCATGATCTCATGCCGACCGTCAAACCGGAGGCTCTTTCCGACCGGATCCTCAT
>CBFDEE010000197.1:0-5459 GCA_965603745.1 uncultured Bacteroides sp.
CTGCTGGACCCGCAGGGAAATCCCCTGGCCCAACCGAGGGGGCATAACCTGGATGTGGGTGCATTTGCCGGCTGGCTCGATTCCGGGCTGGAGAAGTTCAGGAAATAGCACCCGGTGATATACGGTTAATCGCGCACTATCAGTTCCGTATCCCGGTATTTCAGGAATATGATGAATGGTCCATGTATGGGCTCTGCCTAAAACTTACCGAATTTCAGGGTGATTCCGACGGACCAGCCGTTAAGGACATCCTCCGGCGTGTCGTACATCCGGATATCTGAAGTGAAGCGGTAATATCCCCCTACTGCCAGCCGGAAAAAGCGCACCACATTGAATTCAAGTTCCACCCCGGGTTCAACCACGAAATATGCGGCCGCATCTTCAACAAAGAGTTCAAAATCCTCGTAATCATATGGATAGGGATTGAATGTCGAGGTATAAGCGATGCCTCCGGCACCAATTACAATGGGAATGGAGATGTGTACCGGGAATTTCGGAAGGATGATTGGTTCCAGGAGTAGTCCCCCGTATCCCCCGGTCAGGTTAACGTTCCTTCCGCCGGCGATCGCCGGGTTCCATGAATAGTCATTCAGAAATCCGTTGCCAGCGAATCCCAGTGCAAATCCATGCCCGATCACCCAGGCCCCCCGGGCACCGATCAGAATGGCATCCTTGGAATCTATCTGTGATACATGCCGGTCACCGAAAAGGGTTTTGAATTCATTGCTGGCCTGCGCCTGTTTCTGTTGTTGTTCCTGTTGTTGTTCATATTCCTGTTCCTCCTGGGCATTCAGTGCCGGGGCAAGCAGGGAAATACAGATAAGCAGAATAATTGATTTGTTCATGATGATATGTATTAGAATTTATATTTCAGTGTAAAGGCAACATCCCAGGCGCTCATCTGGAAATACTGGCGCAGGGAGATCTCAAAAAACGGTTTGTAATCCAGTCCCACCTGGACAGGAATGCCAGGGAAATGGTATTCGATCCCCAGGTATCCGTCCAGCCCTACCAGTGGTGAAAACTTTTTGTCGGAACGGTGGACGGTCCGGAAAAGATGCTCATGTGTATAGCTGTTCGTAAAGCCGAGGTGTCCCCCGTACCCGTAGGTAGCGAAAAAGCCGTTGCTTATGTGCCACAGCGCGGGTTCAAAATGCTGCCGGAGAATGGTGAACTGCAGCCCGTTTCCACGGAAGCTCATCAGTCCCTCGTAAGCCAGTTCAGGATTCAGGTACCCCCGGTAACTGAGCCCGGAGGTGAGCCCGCCCCTGATACCGGCAGACCTCATGAAATCCTGGCCCGAAGCCTGAAATGAGATCAATAGCAGCAGAATTATGATGTAGTGTTTCATTGCAGTGTTTTTACAGGGTCTGCTTCTGGCTATGGATTGGTACTGATTGATATAAACGATCCCGAACCCGAGGAATATGTGTTGACAACAGGGGGATCCCCGGCATAATATATAGTCCCGCTGCCAGAAATAATAGCATCGAGGCTCTCTGTTGCATGGCAGTAAATTGTCCCGGATCCTGATATCTCGGCACCGCTGGTTTCGGTCACAACATTCCGGGCGTTGATGTTCCCTGATCCGGTGATGGTATAATCCCCGTCAACGCTTGATCCCCACAGGACCACATCACCTGAACCCGTTATCAGTACAAAAAGGTCCAGGACATCTATTCCAGTTACATCAATTTTACCCGAGCCTTCTATTTCAAGCCTGAGTTCATCTCCGTACACGGACTCCGCACTGATCATGCCTGATCCGGTCAGCCTCATCAGGCGGATCTCAGGCGTATGTACATAAATGCGGATGGGATATTCCGAGCGCAGGCATTTCTGGGTTCCGTTATCAACGATCAGGGTGCTCCCCGATATCCTGGTGCGGATATAGGGGAGGAGGTTCTGGTCTGTTTCCACAATAACCGAATACACGCTGTCTGGAATGTAGATGATCTCAAATTCCCCTTCCGTTACAACTCCGTCGTATGCCTGAAGCGGCCTGGTTTCCTCCTCGATGACCCCGTTCCCCCGCAGGCAGTTCCAAGAGGCATTCTCGCAGGCAACAACTGACAGGGCCAGCGTGATCCCCAATATAATTTTTACACTTGCTTTTGCTTTCATTTTATTATAGGATTAGTTTATTATTTATCTGGTTTGCAGATTGATTATACATTTCTTTGGAGCGGTAATCTTAACACGCGAGGTTGTGTTCTGGCCGGGACCGACCATTCCACCAAGGTGCACGGCTTCTTCCTCCTGGTCAATGACTTCAAGCTCCCCGTATGACTCCGGCATGTGCAGGATTGCATTATTATGTTTGAGGATTTCCAGCTGGAAACTGGCCGTTCTGTTGAACACCAGGCTCATATCCGTAAATTCGGTGTTGATATTTATAAAAGAGAAATCATCCGGAATGGAATCCACCTTCAGGGCCCCGTATTTAGGATTGTAGTTAATCTCTTCATTCATCCTGTAAAGCCAGATGTCCGAAAACCAGCTTTCCCCGAGAAGATTGTCAATACTGCTTATCGTATATTTATCTCTTTTTGAGAGGGTATTCAGTATCCCGACCCGGCGGATACGCACCTTGGAGGATTTACTTTCGATCTTGAGCTGTCCGGCGGACTGTATCTCAATATCGGCATAGGAAATATTAAGCCTGGCATTACTGAGTTCATTGATTATACCATTCCCGAAATTCAGGCTGATGTTCGTTTCCCCCATTAGGGAATTGGCTTTTATATCCCCGTTCGAGAGATTAATGCTCACGCTGCCCTTCATGTCATCGATGTAGATGTCTCCGTATTTGTTCGAGATATTGATGTTCAGAGCAGACGGAACGTATACGGTATAGTCTATTTTGACTTCATTCTTGCTCGGGATAATGGTGCCGGACAGGTCCCTCAGGTCCGAGAAAAAATTAGTGCTTCTGGAGCCGAAAACCGTATTGGCTATTATGTAGTACCTGGTATCAGTAAATTCAAAGTCAACATTTTTTTTCAGTTTTTCCAGTTTCGCGTCAGAGCTTGATTTTATGAATAAATCTATCTCAATGTATACTGAGTCCTTTTTCCAGGGGATGATCTGCAGGGTCCCGTACTTGTTGGAAAGATCCAGGCGGGTTTCCGGTCCGGCCGCGAACGTGCGGACGATTTTCTGGCTTTCCGTGTAGGTTTGTCCGTGGACATACATGCCGGCTGCCACCAGGAAGGATAATACCCCCAGTATCCTGCTAAATTTCAAACGATGCATTTTCATCTTCAAGTTTTTTTGAGGTTTCTTCCATATATTCCAGCAGGTCTTCCAGGATCTCAATTTTCAGAATGTAATTCTGGATCATGGCTTCCACTACCTCATCATTGGCAATATTGTCTCTGAGGTCCTTCTGCAGTTCGGCGTAAATGCTGTCCAGTTCAGACAGGTCCTTTTGCAAAACCTCACCCAGTTCAGGATTTTCGGAGATCAGCGGTCCAATCTGCCGGATTTTCTCGTCCAGCAGGCTGGTATAGTAGATCTCAGCTTCCTGGAGTTCAGGGATTTCCTGCATGATCTGGTCTTCTTCCCTTTCGGAAATCATGCCTCCACGCTGGTGCAGGTACTCCTGCATCATGAAGGAGGCGCCGAATATGATCAGCACTGCGGCTGCACGCCAGAGCACGCCTTTCCACCCTATCCGGAAGGACCTTGTCCGTCCAACCCTGGATTCTATTCCTTTCCAGAGCCTTTCATCCGGTTCAAAAAGATCAAACTGATCCCTGTTGTCACTGATGAACTGTTCTAATCGGTCTTTCATCATGGTTATTATTTAATAAGTCTCTAATTTTCTGTTTTGCCCTTAAATACTGGCTCTTGGAGGTTGACTCCGAAATTCCCAGGATCTGTGATATCTCCGAGTGATCATATCCCTCCAGGGCATAGAGGCTGAAGATAACCCGGTATCCGTCCGGAAGCTGTTCCATCGCATGATGTACCTTCCTTATATCCATCTCGATCTTTCCGTAATCAATATTTTCCTCCCTGTATTCCGGTTCTACCTGGTGATCCGGAAAAACCAGGTCCACCTTCCGCTTCTGGATGCTGTTGATGCATTTGTTAATCACGATCCTTTTAAGCCATGCTCCGAATGATGAATCATATCTGAATGTTTCGAGTTTCATAAATGCATCTGTAAATGATTCCTGCAGCAGGTCTTCTGCTTCTTCCCTGGTATTTAGCATGCGGATACAGATGTTGAACATGGCCTTGGAATACAGTTTATACAACTGATACTGAGCCCTGGGATTTCCCTCCTTACTTAGTTCGATAATTTCCCGGTGTATGTCCTGGTAATCCGCAGCCAATTTATCTATGTGTTTTCAGTACTAAATGACAGAGAAAAGTGATCCGGGTTGCATAATCCTGCAGAAACCCATCAGGAAATTACATCAAATGGTTGATAATCCAAAGATTGATAATGAAAATGCCGGCAAATAAGGGATAAAGGCTACTTTTTCCGGTGGATGATTATCCTTGTAATGGTGAATAAAAAGATGAGCAGTGAGAAGAAATAAGCTATCCTGGCTATGTAATCCCCGTGCCTTGTGTAAAAAGTCATCTTGTCATTGGCATTAAGGGTACCGAGGATGGCTGCCGGCACCCAGTATTCAGTACGCTGAAGGATCTCCCCCCTCTGGTTGATCAGCGATGAGATCCCGGTATTTGCCGACCGGGCGACACTTCGCCTGGTTTCAATGGCCCTGAGACGCGAGTAGGAGTGATGCTGCCTGTACCCGGGTGTATTTCCCCACCATCCGTCATTGGTGATTACGAATATATATTGTGAACCTTCCTTGATATAATCCGTTACGAATTCACCGAAAATGGATTCATAGCATATGACCGGGGAGATTCCCGTACTATCGTCCCGGGTATATAAGTTTTCCCTGAACTCCTGAACCCCATTGCTGCGGAATGTACCCCCCAGCCTGATAGTGAGTTTCCGGAGGAACCCCAGGTATTTTGTATAGGGCATTTTTTCCACTCCCACAACGAGTTTGGATTTGATATAAACCTGCGGTATGCGGGATGTGTCGATCTGCATTGCGGCATTATACATGTCGTAGTATGTGCCGGTCCCGCGGATCTCCTGGGCGGTTTCAGATTTCTCCCCTGCATTCTGGTACAGCTCGCGATATACCAGTCCGACAATAAAGGTGGCCTGTGGATATTTTTCCTTCAGGTGCTGGTATATCCTCATAGTGCTGCGGTTGGTATACAGGTCCCAGGCCCAGATATTATCATTGATAAAGGTTTCCGGGGCTACTATAAAATCCGTTTCATCTGTCGCCAGTGAATCTGCCAGGTTGAGCAGGATATCCATCTGTCTGACCATGTCCATTCCCCCGAACTTCTCGTTATAAGGATCGATATTCGGCTGAAGTACGATAATTTCCTTCGGATCATCCTTTTCCCTGTAC
>CBFDEE010000198.1:0-5453 GCA_965603745.1 uncultured Bacteroides sp.
CCTTCGGCAATCTGTTTTCTCATAAAACCATGCACCCTGAGCCTTTTTGAATCTGTAAAATGCATCGTTTTGACAGGTTTTCGTCCCGGGGGCATCTCATCGATCACGGATACGTCAAGGTCGCCGTACAGGGTCATGGCAAGTGTCCTTGGAATGGGCGTTGCTGTCATTACCAGTATATGGGGGGGCTGGATATTCTTCTTCCAGAGCCTTGCCCGCTGGGCAACTCCGAAACGGTGCTGTTCGTCAATGATAACAAGCCCCAGGTTCAGGAATTGCACTGCATCTTCAAGAAGGGCATGTGTTCCCACCAGGATATGCAGGCTCCCGTCCGTGAGTCCCTCATGTATCTCCTGGCGTTCCGTTTTTTTTGTCGAGCCGGTCAGCAATTCATATTTTACCGGGAGCTTTCCCAGCATCTTCTGCAGGGTGGTGAAATGCTGGCTTGCGAGTATCTCCGTCGGCGCCATCAATGCGGCCTGGAATCCGTTATCGATTGCGATCAGCATACTCATCAGGGCAACGAGAGTTTTACCGCTGCCTACATCGCCCTGGAGCAGCCTGTTCATCTGCCGGCCGGATCCGAGATCCCTGCGTATTTCCCGGATTACTCTTTTCTGTGCTTCGGTCAGAGGGAATGGCAGCCTTTCCTTATAAAATCCGTTCAGGAAATTGCCGACTCTCGGAAAAACGAAACCCTGGAAATGTGTTTCGCGGTGTACTTTCTGTTTCAGTATGTTCAGCTGGATGAAGAATAGCTCTTCGAACTTCAGCCTTGACCTGGCTTTTTCAAGATCCCGCGCATTGGAAGGAAAATGAACGGTATACAGGGTCTTTTCAAGCGAGGCGAAGCCCATCCTGCCGATCAGTATGTCGGGCAGGGTTTCCTGGATTTTTGGTTTGTGGGACTGGTAAAGTGTGCTTATCAGCTTCTGGAGGGTGCGAGATGTCAGGTAATTTTTTTTCAATTTTTCGGTGGTGCTGTATACGGCCTGGAGTCCCCCGGACAACTGTTTCTCAAATTTATCGGCTTCTTCCAGCTCCGGATGCACGAGATTGATCTGTCTTCCGTGAAGGTTTGGTTTCCCGAACGCAATGTAGTCCCTGTCCCGCTTCAGGGTTTCGCGGATCCATGATATTCCCTGGAACCAAACCAGTTCGATCGTACCTGTGTCATCGCTAAAAGAGGCAATCAGCCTTTTTTTATATTTCGGTCCCGCGACATCCACCGTGGTTATTTTTCCTCGAACCTGTATATAGGGGAGCTGTGTATTGATTTCAGATATCTTATAGAATCGGGAGCGGTCGATATACTTAAACGGAAAATGGTACAGGAGGTCGCCAAATGTTGTGATATTCAGTTCCTGTTTAAGAAGTTCGGCCCTTTTCGGGCCGACCCCTGAGAGGAATTTAACATCTGTCTGGAGCAAATCTGCCATCCTGTTCGAAATAAGACCATAAATATCGGAAAACTTACTCTCGATCCTTATATTTAGGATTGAAAATTCCAAATGTTATTTATCGAAAAGATCATCCTGCTTATCCGGTTCAGGGCAAGGGCGCGCCACCGGCATGGGAGGGGTGTGCATCCGCCATTTGCATACGGATTTATCAGCCAGGCGGTTTTCGGGGAGGATATCCAGGGACTTGAAAAAATCGAGAGCCTGAGACGGGACTTACTGGGGAGCAGGAAGGTCCTGCATATATCGGATCAGGGGGCCGGTTCCGGGCACCTGTCCGGAGGACGGAGGAGTACGGGCAAACTGGTAAGATATACCGCGGTCAGCAGGAAGAAAGGGCAGCTGCTTGCCAGGATCGTTTCCTGCCTGGATCCCGGGCTTATAATTGAACTTGGGACCGGTGCGGGTATCAGCAGCCTGTACATGGCAGCATCCTGTCCCTCGACACGGGTCCTGAGCTGTGAGGGCTCTTCTTCAGTAGCCGCACTGGCAAGGTCAAATATTAAACGGATGGCAGTATCAAATATCGAGGTATTTAATCAAAATTTTACGGAATGGCTGCCCGGCGTATTAAACCAAACGCCCTCAGGACTGTCAATATTTATTGACGGTGACCATCGTGGCAGGAGGCTGCTGAGATATTTTAAGATGATTACAGGTTCCGGATGTTCGAAAACGGTTGTTATTATGGATGATATTCACTGGTCAATCGATATGTACAGAGCATGGAGAACCATTATAAAAGGCATGGAAGTATCCCTGAGCCTGGAACTGTTCAATACGGGTGTTGTATTTATCGGGTACAATATTCAGAAGAATCATTATATCATTAATTTTTAAAAATATTGTGGTTCCTGTTTCGTTTATATGTTTAAATTCGTACATATTTTAGGGCCTATGGATCATATCATCGAACTATCGGAAATCGTCAAGAATTATAAAGTGGGAACGCATATTGTCCGTGCACTCAGGTCCGTCTCCCTTAGTATTGAAAAGAACGAATACGTTGCCATCATGGGACCCTCCGGCTCCGGCAAATCAACACTTATGAATCTGATCGGGTGCCTTGACACACCTACTTCGGGGAGTTATATACTCAATCAGAAGGATGTAAGCAAGATGGAAGACAACCGGCTGGCAGATATACGGAATAATGAGATCGGATTCGTATTCCAGACCTTTAACCTGCTTCCCCGTTATTCCGCACTTGAGAATGTAATGCTCCCCCTGATATATGCCGGGTACTCAAAGAACGATCGGATGGAACGGGCAAAAGAAGTGCTTGAAAGTGTTCAGCTCAGCGACCGTATCACCCATAAACCCAATGAATTATCTGGCGGACAGCGGCAGCGTGTCGCCGTTGCCAGGGCACTGGTAAACCATCCTTCGATTATCCTGGCGGATGAACCGACCGGGAACCTGGATTCCAAAACCTCCATTGACATCATGGACCTGATTAGTGATATACATAAGGCAGGGAATACCATAATTGTTGTTACCCACGAGAAAGATATCGCACTCCGGGCCAGAAGGGTGGTTCGCCTCATTGATGGAGAGGTTGAGTTTGACAGGCTGAATGAAATACAGGCCGAGTCAGAAAAATCATAAGCGATACCCATGAAGATATACACAAAAGCGGGGGACAGGGGCATGACCTCCCTGCTGGGAGGGGAGCTTGTACCCAAAGACCACCCAAGGCTTGAGGCATACGGTACACTGGATGAACTGAATTCCTGGACAGGACTGCTGAGGGATCACCTGGAGGATCGGGGCATGAAAAAGGACCTGATCAGGATACAGGACCGCCTGATGGCCGGTTCAAGCATACTCGCGAGTTCTGACCCGGAGGAAAGTGATAAGATACCAGGAATTACTGAAGAGGATATAGCTTTCCTGGAGAAAAGTATCGACACCATGGAGGCTGAACTTCCGGTACTGACTTCATTCATCCTGCCCGGCGGACACCCCCTGGTCAGTTATTGCCACCTGGCAAGGACGACCTGCCGCCGTGCTGAGAGAAATACAGCACAATTTATCAAGGGTTCAAAAACGACCGGTTTATTGCTGAAATACCTTAATCGCCTGTCTGATTACTTCTTTGTTCTGGCCAGAAAAATCACCAAAGATTTTAAAGTTGAAGAAATTCCCTGGCAACCTGAATCGTAGTATTTAAATTTTTTTATATTTGCACGAATTTAGGGTCAGCCTGAAAAGTTGATGTTGTATTAAATTGCTTGCACTATGTACTGGACCTTAGAGTTGGCTTCAAAGCTTGAAGATGCGCCATGGCCAGCCACCAAAGATGAGTTGATTGATTTCGGTATTCGTTCCGGTGCACCGCTCGAAGTAATTGAGAACCTTCAGGAGATCGAGGATGAAGGAGAAATTTATGAGAGCATCGAGGACATCTGGCCGGACTATCCAAGTAAGGATGATTTCTTTTTTAATGAAGATGAATACTGATTAGAAATGGGGCCAGCGGGTCCCATTTTTTATTGCCCCGCCCATTTAAAAATATCCTCCACTTTCCACGGCCGGTGTTCCTCCAGCCAGATAAATCCACTCAGATAGAGTTCTTCCTTAAGTAATTCGCCGGGTGGATGAAGAACGGCGGTCGGTTTACTTATCATCTTGATCCTGTCCAGTTCCCCTTCTTTGAAATAGATTACGATATTGCTGCTCTCTGCCTTGTTAACTCCGATCAGCTGGGCCTCATCCCTGGCAAAATAAATGGTTTGTCCGTTCCCGTTTACATCTATCCTGTCGAGTTCCCCTTCCCTGAAGAATCCTTTCATATTCCGGCCCTTTATCTGAGTGAACCGGATGGAATCATCCTGCGAAACGATAAATGAGGAATTCCGGAGATCAATATAATCAGGATCATCAAAAGCCATATGGAGATCTATATTGGTGGCCGTCAGCTGGTAACTTTTCGACCAGATCACAGGCTCACCATTCAGATGGAATACGGAATCCTGTTCAAGGTAGCTGAGTGAATCGCATTTCCCCTGCATGTCGGAACTGAATATCTTTACGCGGTAGTATGCCCTCAGTATCTTGTACACCCCGGTGGTGTCCGTGGTGGATTGAAGAGTATCGGCATGGACAAACAGGCTGTCCCCGTCGGAGATCTGTATAAGAAGCGTACTGTCCGTGATCATTGCATATTCAGGATTTTCATAATAGACGGCGCGATGACCACGCAGGATCACCTGGTTGGCAGAATCATACAGTTCAACGCTCTTAAATGCCATGCCCATTCCGGATTCTCGTTCGTAGTAAAGGCTGTCACCTCTCAGGTACTGTCCCGATGATTCCAGGTATGCATTCTCGTTGAACTGTGACCTGTTATTCTGGGTATCGTACCAGCCGTTTTCACAGTAGATGTAGTTCTCAGGAGATACGATATGGGTGGGACCCAGGAAATAGGCCACTTCGGTCACCGTGTGGTATCTGAGTGTATCGGCATAAATCGTATAATCTGGGTTGACGATGACAACGCTGTCCATGAAATAAATCATCGTGCTCTCCGTGTAATAGTAACCCCTGCGGCTGTCCAGTATATTGTCACCGTTCACTATATGTCCCTGGTGCTCATAATAGCCGATATTCCTTTCCAGGTTGAAATCAAGGTAATCGGTCGTCAGGGTGGTTTGCCTGTCGATAAGTGTCACGTTATTGCGGACCTCGGCAATTTTTTCATTCCCGTAATATTTCAGCAGGTCACCGTAGAGGTGAAGGGTATCTGCCTGTATGATATGGACGGATTCGTAAGCATGTACAATGTTTTCCTCCGAGAAGAACCAGGCGCTGTCGCAGTAGAGGAGCATATTCTCCTGCTTAAAGGCCACATTCCCCACGTATTTTATGACTCCGCTGCCAAAGTTACGGTCAAATTCCATGTAATCCGAGTTCAGGATCTCAACCTGTCTCTCATTCTGTGCATGTACGGATGTAAGAAACAGGAATAAGGCCGGCAGCAGCAGGCAGGGC
>CBFDEE010000199.1:0-5445 GCA_965603745.1 uncultured Bacteroides sp.
TAACCCAGGCAGCATCAGATCTTGGTTTAACTAGGACTTCCCTGTACCGGAGAATGGAAAAATATGACCTTTAGAAATTTCAGGATAAACATCACTATCCGGATCCTGCTCCTGTCAGCATCCGTTTTCCTGTTTTTCTACACATGGGAAACCAATTACCATGTGACTCCCATCCTGGTGGGGATCATAATACTGTTCCAGATATACGCGCTGATTCGCTATGTGGACAGGACCAACCGCGACCTGACGAGTTTCCTTGAATCCATCCGCTTTTCCGAATTCACACGGTCCTTCCAGATCGAGGGAATGGGTTCCTCATTTGATGAGCTGAACCGCGCATTCAACGATGTCATCAACGATTTCCAGAAAGTCCGTTCAGAAAAAGAAGAACATTTCCACTACCTGCAGAGTATTGTCCAGAATATCGATGTGAGCATAATCGCCTACCGGAAGGATGGAACGGTGGAAATGATAAACAAGGCGGCAAAAAAACTTTTCCAGATCCACAGCCTGAAGAACGTCAAGCTGCTGGAACAGCTCAGTCCCGAGCTTGTCAACACCCTGTTGAACCTCAGTCCCGGGGAAAACACCCTGGTAAAGGTGCAGGACCAGGACGATATCCTCCAGCTGGCCATCTATTCCACCGAATTCAAGGTAAAGGACAAGCTGATCATCCTGGCAACCATTAACAATATACAGAATGTACTGGAAGAGCAGGAGACCGAAGCATGGCAGAAGCTGATACGGGTGCTGACCCACGAGATCATGAATTCCATCACACCGATCGCGTCCCTTTCCTCCACCCTGGAGATCATGCTCAAAGGGATCACAGACGGGGGCAACGTGAAAGAGGAAATGAACCTCGATACCGTCCTCGAAATACTGCAGGCACTTCAGACCATCAACAAGAGAAGCACCGGGCTCCTTCATTTCGTCAACACTTACCGGAACCTCACCCGTATACCCAAGCCGAACTTCAAGATCTTCCAGGTAAAGGACCTTTACAAGAACATATACCTCCTGATGGAAGAGGAGATCACAGGCAACAAGATAAAATTCGCCACACAGGTGGAACCGGACAACATTGAGGTTTCAGCTGACGAACAGCTGATCGAGCAGGTGATCATAAACCTGATACGGAACTCCATCCATGCCCTGGAGAACCATAAAAATCCACAGATCGAACTCAAGGCATACTACAACAAGCGGGGCCGTGTCACCATGCAGGTGGCAGACAATGGCACAGGCATCCTGCCCGATGTACTGGACAAGGTATTCATCCCCTTCTTCACCACCAAGCAGAGCGGATCGGGGATCGGTCTCAGCCTTTCACGGCAGATCCTGCGCCTGCATAACGGTACCATAACGGCGAACTCAGTGCCCGAGCAGGAAACCGTTTTCACACTAACTTTTTAGTCCCCTTCCAATTTGAATTGTGCTGCATGGCAAACGTTTATTAGCACATGGTGAAGCAACCGGCCCCGGTGTGCACGAAATGAGCCATCTGATGCGGGGTTTTAATATCTGCGTGTTTCTTCGTATTTTTCCTGTAATTCCATAAGGCATGATTACCCGGAAACCACAGTATTCTGAGAATTCCATCTCCCGATCCCTGATGAGGGTAAGCCTCCGGTCCAGGAGGATAAGTCCCATGCTTATCCAGGGACTGCTTATCTGCATGGCGCTCAGCTCATGCATAAAGGAAGAGTTTAATGCCGACCACCTTGACCCCACCCTTCAGATCAACCCGGGCGTGGCCGTGCCGATAGGCTGGGCGAACTACCGTATGGAGGAGATCCTGCTGGATACCCTCAACCCGGATGCGCTGGTTATTGGCGATGACGGATTCATTTCCCTGGTTTACACGCAGGAGCTGAATTCGTTACAGGCCTCGGAGATCATAAGCATTCCGGATGTTGAGCCGCAGACGATATCCCTGGATAATCCTTTCGGAATGGAAATTGATCTGAACCTGCTACCGGGGGATACTGTTTTCTACGATACCCTCGAGTTCATCCTGCCTCTCAGCGGTACGTCCGGTGCTGAAATAGACAGCATCCTGATCCGGAGGGGACTGATGGACATTTCTGCTTCAAGCCGCTATCCCGGCATGATCTGGAGCACCAGGTTCCTTTTCCCCGGAGTGACCGACTGGCAGGTATACCTCAATGATGATGACGAGGGCCAGCCCGTAACGGCAAGCCTCGAAAATATAACGATGCCTCTCAAAAACGATGCTTCCGCCACCAACCAGCTATGCCTGTTAGTAGTATTTACAATCTGGTCTTCAGATGTTACAATAGGCACTGGACCGGTGATCGATGTGAGTATCGGCCTGAGAGAAACGGAATACTCGGTGATATGGGGCTACCTCGGGCAGTTTGATATAGATATCGGTCCCCAGTCCTTCTGCGTTGAATATTTTGACCGGTTGTCCGGGGGGACTTTCCATTTCAAGGATCCGCAGATGAAGATCAGATTCTTGAATTCCTTCGGTATGCCTATCCAGATCAGCATGACGGAATTTTCTGCCGTCAGCGGGGGGGTGCAGACACCCATTACGGGAGACAGTGTGCCGGGACCGTCAAATCCAAGGACACTTGCTTACCCAGGCTGGGGACAGGAAGGGGAAAGCATTGCGGACAGCCTGGTATGGGACCGCGATAATACGAATCTTTTCGAAGCGCTCGAGACATCGCCAGATGAGATCAGTGTTGAGGTGAACGGTTCGACAAATCCTGAGGGCTACACTCCTATGAATTTCATGCTGGACACCAGCAGTCTTTCCGTATCAACGGAATTGCTGCTGCCGATGGACGGGTACGCAGATATACTCTTCATTGCCGATACCCTGGATTTTGTTTTCGGCGATTTCTATGACAGTCCCCCTGAAGAAATCCTTCGCCTGATCTTCCGCTTAAACTACATTACCCAGTTCCCGGTGGACATCTCAACCCAGATGTATTTCTATAACGAGGGAGGCTTGCTGCTCGATTCACTCTTCCATGATTCAGGGGACCCGAAAAGGATCGTTCATGGTGCCAGCGATTCGGACGGGAATGGAATCACCGAACCTTTCGAACCCGAGCCTGTCGAGGTCGAACTGAGCAGGGAACAGATAGATAATATTTCGGGATGTTACTATGTGATAGCACAAGGAAAGGTAAAAACTACCGACTCCAACGAGGGAAAAAACGTCCGGTTTTATTCGTATTACATTTTCAATACATTCATCAGTGCCATCGCGGAACTGGAGATGAATTCAGATGATTACTGATGGCAGGGGAGCGCTTTCCATATTATTTCATTTCATGGATAATCGTCTGCTGTATTTCCCTTTCGGGGATACAGGCCCAGAACAACACCCTGTATTTCATGCACCATGTGCCCCAGGCCATCCATACCAACCCGGCACTCTACTATCACTGCAAGACCTATATTGAATTGCCCGTTTTGTCAACGATCAGGTATTCCTACGCCAACTCGGGATTCGGATATCATGATGCCCTGCACTATGGTTCCGGTTCAAATGCAGATTCACTCATTATAGACATCAGCAATCTTGAAAAAAAACTCAAAAACCGTAACTACCTGCGGAACGATGCCACGGTGAATATTGCAGGCGCGGGTTTCCTGATCCTGGACAGGTATTATGTGCATATCAACATCTCGAATTTTACCAAGACAAGGGAAGGATATCCGGATGATCTCGTGGCCCTGAAGGACGGGAACTGGAACATAGACGCGGGAAAGCCCATGGATATTGACCTGAGCGGACTGGGAGTACACGGGATTAATTATTTCCAGGTGGCTGCAGGGGTTTCGACGGAAATTTCGCCGGGATTATTCGTGGGTGTCACTCTGAAGTACCTGAAAGGGACCGGCAATATCAGCAGCAGGAAGACCGATCTGAGGATAGAAACCGATGGGGATCCGGTGCAGGTGAGGGCCGTCAGCGATATGACTGTCAGAAGCTCCTTTCCCATGGAAATAACATACGATGCGGATGGATATGTTGAAACCGTGGATTTCAGCAATTCTTTTGCAAACCCCCTCAATGATTATCTCCTTAATAAAAACAACGGAGGCGGCATCGACCTCGGTGTGATCTGGGAATACGATGAACAGCTGACCCTGGCCGCGAGTCTTATTGACCTGGGACTAATCCGCTGGGCTACCAATGTACAGCAGTTCGATGCCAATGCAGGCGTTGATTTCTCAGGCTTTGACCTTCGCAATTACTATGCATCCGGAGGTTCGACGGATTTCTTCGAGGCCCTTGTGGATTCGATCACTGAGAGTTTCCTGTTCACATCATCCGAAAAGCCATATTTTACGGCGCTGACACCAAAACTGTATGCAGGGGCAACTTATCAGCTGTATCCGAAAATACGGGTTTCGGCCCTGACCCGGACGGAGTTCTTCGACCGCAGGCCCCATTTCGCCCTCACCCTGGCCGGCATGTACTCCCCCATACCTGCCCTTCACGGAACCATCAGCTATTCCATCATGAACAACAAGATCAATCATCTCGGTTTCGGACTGGTGGCGGGGGGCAAAGGAGCACAGTTTTATGTGGTCAGCGACCATATACCATGGCGATGGGTTAAGGACAGCGGATCCGGTGCTTTCTGGCCCTACAACGCCCGTACTGTAAATTTCCGGCTGGGAGTGAACCTGATCTTCGGCTGCGAGGACAGGGAACGGTCCCGTTACGGGAAGCGTCCGGGTTCAAGAAGCCGCAGCAAATATTGCCCGGCATACGATTAACCGGCCGGACAATCCGCTTTGCCTGCACAGGGTATCCTGTTTCGATCCGTCACCGTATATTTGCATTGGATGAAGATTCGTGGCACATACAATACAGCCCTTGTCTACAATGACAATGTCGATGCGGAGTCGTACAGGCAGATCCAGGAATTCTGCAACCAGGAGATATTTCGTGACACACAGATCAGGATTATGCCGGATGTCCATGCCGGAAAAGGATGTGTGATAGGCTATACGGCCAATCTCGGAAAAAAAGTAGTGCCTAACCTCATCGGCCTTGACATAGGCTGCGGTATCCTGGTTTCAAGGCTGGGGAGAATGGAGATCAGGTACGATAAACTGGACAGGTACATCCGGCAGAAGATCCCTTACGGTTTCAAACGGAACAGGGATGCCGATCCGGAGCATTTTCCTGAAGATTTCAATAAAGCCCTTACGGAAACCTGTGATTCTCTGGGAATTGATTTTACAGAGCACCTGAAAGGCATCGGAAGCCTCGGTGGAGGCAATCATTTTATTGAGATTGCGGTGGACGGCAACAGGGAGAAATGGCTGCTGATCCACAGCGGTTCACGCAATTTCGGTTTACAGGTGGCCACCTGGCACCAGGACCATGCGATCCGGATGTGCAGGCAGAGGCAGGAAGAGATCCCCAAACACTTCGCATACCTTGAG